>JAFDEE010000055.1 GCA_019310525.1 Deltaproteobacteria bacterium
GCGTCTCAGCGTCAGTATTGGTCCAGAGAGTCGCCTTCGCCACGGGTGTTCCTCCCAATATCTACGAATTTCACCTCTACACTGGGAATTCCACTCTCCTCTCCCATACTCAAGCTCGGCAGTTTCAAATGCACTTCCGGGGTTGAGCCCCGGGCTTTCACATCTGACTTGCCAAGCCGCCTACACGCTCTTTACGCCCAGTAATTCCGAACAACGCTCGCACCCTCCGTATTACCGCGGCTGCTGGCACGGAGTTAGCCGGTGCTTCCTCTAGTGGTACCATCAGACCTTACGGCTATTCACCGTAAGGCTTTTTTCCCACTTGACAGAGCTTTACGACCCGAAGGCCTTCTTCACTCACGCGGCGTTGCTGCGTCAGGGTTTCCCCCATTGCGCAAAATTCCTCACTGCTGCCTCCCGTAGGACCTCCCTGAACGGCAACTTCCATGGAGAGGTCACCTTTCATCCCGAAGACCGGAGTCCCCGGGACGGTATCCGGTATTAGCCACGCTTTCGCGAAGTTATCCCAGATTCAGGGGCAGGTTACTCACGCGTTACTCACCCGTGCGCCACTTTACTCCTTCCTGCAAGCAGGAAGTTTCTCGTTCGACTTGCATGTGTTAGGCACGCCGCCAGCGTTCATTCTGAGCCAGGATCAAACTCTCCGATTAAATCATCGGCTCGTTGAGCCTGTCTTTCGTTTGAGGCCTGTAACAGCGGCATCACTATTTAGTTTTCAAAGAGCAAGTATCTTCTCTATTCTAAGTCCGCCTTTGATCCGTGTCAAGGATTTTGTCGCGCTGCTCAAAATGGAAACACGTTTATACCGGCAGACCCTTTTCCTGTCAAGCATAAATTCAAAAAAATTTTCAATTTTTCAAAAATATGCTCACTGAGAATATTTACTGTTATTTCAGGTAGATACAAAAAACCCTCACCACCCTGAAATTTTTCCCCTCAAAATTTCATGTTTTTTCCTTTGATCCATCCCTATTCATCATTGAAGGGTTCACTGGTAGCATGAACGAATATCTACCCTTAATCGACGAGATCGGATACGGGTACGAGGGTGAAATCCCTTTTCAATTTCGGCAGGTATTCCTTGAGGGCACGCAAGGTCTCTCGATTGGGATGGCCAATACCGACAGCCGCCCCCTTCTGCCTTGCAATCCCCAGTAAGCGCTCCATCTGGAACTTGATCGCCGTGGGTGAAGCGTCGTTGTCCAGGAATACGTTACGCCTTGCCGCCGGGACTCCCATCTCCCGGGCCGTCCTGAGTGCCACGGTTTTATTGGTTGTTCGACTGTCCACGAAAAACAGGCCCCGCCTTTTCGCCTCACTCAAAACGATTCGCATTTTATCACACCGTTCGGTGAACAGGGATCCCATGTGGTTGTTGAAGCCCTTTGCCCCGGGAACTCTTTGAAAATCAGCATCCATGATTTTCTTTATTTCACCCGCGTCCATACTCGTCAACAGGGCACCGGGTCCCGGATTCAAGTCCGGATAATGCCTGGGTTCCATCGGCAGATGAAGCATGAGTTCGCGCCCCCTTTCTCTTGTCTCATTGACTATGGATCTGGTGAAAGGGGCCACGGGAAGAACGGAAAGAGTGAGAGGAATTTCCAGTTCAATGAGTTGTCTACCGATTGTTTTATCATAGCCGAGATCATCGATAATGAGGGCAATCCTGGGCAATTTGTGGGTAGGCACCTTCTCCCCCGCCCTATAGATCAACCTGACCTTATGACTTGGGAAACCAATGGTCTGGATATTGAAAATCCATTTGCACGCGGAAGCTTGATCAAGACGATACTGAACCGATGGACCCAGCCGGTCCAATCTTTCCCCTATCTTTTCCTTTAGCATCCAAAGGCCCCTTCGGTCTGGAACACGTATCCTCAGGTCCGTATAGTCCCATTGATGTCCGTTTTCGTGCATGGATTTCACAGAAAGGAAAGCCAGGTCTTTTTCGGGTATTCCCACCTCATAAAGAACATCGTAAATGGCGTCGTCGATCCTGGTGATTTCTCGGCGAAGTTTCGAGTCAACCGAGAAATTCTCCTCATAAGCAGGTCGCAGGGACTCTTCTGGTGTGAAGGGGAGATTATGGAGAAGGCCAGCGATAAGACCCAGGCACAAAATCAGCCCCAAAAAGAGGAGGACGCCTTTCGGGCGTCCCCTGCTCGCTGATCTCTGTTTCTTCCTTTTCGGCATTGACCGAACCGGCGACCTTGCACGGAGGCCTGCTAAAATCGACCCCGGGAGACTAGTGGGGTTTCAGGTTGGAAAATAAATTCCAGGTCTTCAGGAGTTGAAGGGCATACCGGATTTGATTGTCCCTCTCGAGAAGCCTTTTCACAACTTTTTCCTTTTCACTCAATTTCTTCGTTTCTTGCGGTTCTTCCTTTAATGTTTCATTGTCCATATGCCCCTTCAGATCTTTTTCCCGGATCACTCTGGAGTTCTCCTTCTCTCGGGGTTTTTTATAGGGAACAAATTTCAGTTCAATGTCCGGCGAGATGCCGCTCAACTGGATCGACCTTCCACGGGGGGTATAGTATCTGGCGGTTGTCAAGCGAAGTCCTGATCCATCCGAGAGGGGCAGGATGGTCTGAACCGAACCCTTTCCAAAGGTTTTAGTCCCGAGGATCAGAGCTCGCTTGTTATCCTGGAGTGCTCCGGCAACGATTTCGGCTGCGCTCGCGCTCCCGCTATTGACTAGGACAATCATTGGGTAATTTCTCTCCACACCGTTTTTCTTGGCGGAAATCTCCATCGTCTGAGAGGGATCCCTCCCCTTGGTGCTGACAATGACTCCGGAATCCAGGAACACATCAGAGACGGCTACAGCCTGAGAAAGGAGCCCCCCAGGGTTGTTCCTAAGGTCCATGATCAGCCCTTCTACCTTCTGCCCCTTCTCGATATCCTTCAGGGCCGAAATCAGTTCCCGCTCCGTATTGGCCTGGAAGCTTGATATCCTGACATAGCCGATCTCCGGGGTGAGCCGGTAATGTTTGACGCTTCTCAAAGGAATCACATCCCGGGTAATGTTGAATTCAATGGGCTTGTCCGCTCCTTCCCTCATGACCGTCAGTTTGACCTTTGTTCCCTTTGGCCCCCTGATGATCTTCACGGCCTCGGGCAAAGACATGTCCATCGTCGAGGTGTCATTGATCTTGATAATCTTGTCCCCGGGCTTGATTCCTGCCTCATAGGCAGGAGTCCCTTCAATGGGAGAGATTACCGTAAGGACGTTATCTCGTATGCTGATTTCGATTCCCACACCTGTAAAACTCCCTTTTGTCTCGATCAGGAGTTCTTGATGCTCTTCCTTGGTCATGAAAGTGGAATGGGGATCCAGGCTCTGCACCATTCCTTTGATGGCCCCGTAGATAAGTTCCTTCGGATCCCGAGGCTCGACGTAATTCTCTTCGATCTGGCGCAAGACTTCGGCAAAGAGTTCCATATTCTTGTACATCTCGCCGGTCCCTGCCGTTACCTCCCTCCCACTCCCTTTGAAAAAGACGATTCCCCCGACCAGGAGGGTGATCAGCACGATATCGAGGAAAAACTTTTTATTATTGAAGGCCATATCTTTTCTCCTGCATTACCGTTTTCCAGCACCTAATCTATCCCACTTCTCTGAAGCGGGTCAATGAACTTTTAGCCACTTCATGGGATCAAGGTTTTCCCCGCCCTTTCTGATCTCAAAATAGAGTCTCGGGCCGATGAAGGATTGGCTGTCCCCGAGCAGCCCGATGACATCTCCTCCTCGGACGGTATCCCCCTTTTCCCGATCTCTTCGGGACAGGTGGGCATAGACCGTGAAATACCTGGATCCGTGATTGATTACAACGATCTGGCCATACCCCTTCAGCCACCCGGAATAGTCGATCCTTCCAGGATAAACGGCCCTGACCTCACCTCCCGGGGGGCCCTCGATGTATATGCCCCGGGGGGCCGCTGCGTGTGTCGCCTTAAGAAGCTTGAAGCCCTTGACAATCTTTCCGTGAAAAGGGAGGGGAAGTTTTCCCATGGCGGCGGCGAAATCAGGGGGAAGCATTGTTTGCTCATGGGGCCTGTTGGCTCTTTCATCCAAGTCCCTGATCGTCCTCCCAAGCCCCTTGGCCGCCTGTTCCAGTTCCTTGACCGCCGTCTCGTAAAATTCCTTTTCTTTATGCACCTTCATCAGGAGCAGAACCTTCTGGTCGAGGGTGCTCTTCAGGGAAGCAAGCCTCTCGCTTTCCTCCTTCCTCAAGCGATCGATCGTACGCAACCGCTCCTTCTTATTTGCGATCTCCATCCGGTGCCGGAGATGTATCTTCTCCAGCCTGGCCAAGAGTGCCCGGTCCTCCGCCAAAAGGACCTGAAGATACTTGACCCTCTTTCTCAATTGGTGGAGGCCGGAGGAGGTGGCCAGGAGGTGAATATAGCCCCTCCTTGCATGTTTGTAAAAGGCCACGAGACGGCCGGCCAGCCGACTTTCAGCCTCCCTGCGGGATCGCCTCAATTTTTCGAGTTCGGCATCCTGCACCTCTATCTCTTTCCGGACCTTTTCTATTTTTTCCTTGAGTTGCCCTAGGAATTCCCGTTGCTCCTTGATAGATTGCTCCAGCCGGGAGAGTTGATTCAACAGGCTCTTCTCTTTCGCCCCGAATTCATGAAATCGCACCTTTTCCCGGAAAAGTTCTTCTTTAATTTTACCGGCTTGACCTTGCTTTTTCACCGGGGCGGCTTTTCCAACGGCAAGACCACCCCCAGGTCCCCAGAGCATGAAACAAGACAGAAAAAAGGCCGCTCCCAGGCCAAAGAGACCTGATCGGCGTGAAACGGTGCAAGAATTGGGAGCCATCCCGGTCAATCCGCGCCCTTTTACAAGGTTATTGAAAAACGTAGCAAGCACAGTATTTTTTCAACGGGCTGTTTAGTTTCTTCGAAACACCGGCCTCTCTAAGGCCTGAAAAAACGTCCAAGAGCGATGAAACTTCCTGTCAACCCCAGGAACAGACTTAGAACAAGAAGCAAAGCGATCTGGCCGTGCCCCAGGAAAACGATATCGACAACGGGAAGTCCAAAGACCTGCAAGGTCCGGGCGGAGAAAAGGCCATAAAGGAAAAAAAGGATCATCAAGGCCATTGCCCCACCGATGAGGCCTTCCAGGGCCCCTTCCACCAGGAACGGCATCTTGACATAGGCATCCGTGGCCCCGACGATTTTTAAAATTTCTATCTCGTCTCTGCGGGAATAGATCGCCAATTTGATCGTATTGGTCACGATAAAAAGTACGGCCAGGCAAAGGAGTCCTCCGATGATGCTCCCTCCGACTTTGAGAAAATAGATCACCCCCTTCAAACGTTCCGTCCACTGTTCATCGTACTGGACATCCTCCACTCCCTTAATTCGCTCAAGCCTCTCCTTTACCTCTCCAGCTTCCTGAGGACTGAAACCCTCGGTGAAAAGAATTTCAAAAGAGGCCGGGAAGGGATTATCCGAGAGCCCCTCCAAGAGCCCCGCCTGGTTGCCCAGGGCCTCTCTCATCTCCTTAAGGGCCATCTCCTTGGATACGAATGATATGGTTTGGACATGGGGCAGACCCCGAACAACGGTCTCAATCCCCGTTTTCGTGACGTCATCAATCCCGTCCTCGAGGTAGACGGACATAGTCAAGGTATCCCCCCATCGGTTCACCCAATTGCTCACGTTCACATACATGAACATGAAGGCTCCTATGAGAAGAAGGGAGATGGCGACCGTCCCGAGGCTGACGGCATGAATCATTCTGTTGTCGAATAGGTTTCGGAAGGCATGCTTGAAAGGGTATGTCCAGGTCCTAATTCGTGCCATTATTTTGTTCCAGAAAGACCTTTCCCTTTTTCAATAAAACGATGCGTTGATCCGTTCCCCTAAGGAGTTCCCTGTTGTGGGTGGCGATCAACACGGTTGTCCCCCTGAGATTGATGCTCCTGAAAAGGACCATGATTTCTCTCGTGATATCCGGATCCAGATTACCGGTGGGCTCGTCCGCCAGGAGGATCAGAGGATCATTGACTATGGCGCGGGCGATGGCGACCCGCTGCTGCTCTCCCGCGGAAAGCTGCAAAGGGTAAGCACGTTCCTTTTCCGCCAGTCCGACGGCCCGGAGGACCTGATGAGTTTTCTTGCGGATGACAGCGGGTCTCTCCCCCGCCACCTCCAGCGCTACGGCTACATTTTCGGCCACGTTCTTATTTTCCAGGAGCTTGAAATCCTGAAAAACAAACCCGATTCTTCTCCTCAGATGATCCAGCTTCAACCGGCTTATGCGGTTCAGGTTGATACCGTTGATCAAGATCTGGCCTTCGGTACACTTCAGGGAACCGAACAGAAGCCTCAAAAGGGTCGTCTTTCCCGCACCGCTGGGGCCGGAGACAAAGACGAATTCCCCCCTGCGGATCGTCAGATTGATGTCATCGAGGGCCGTATTGGAGCCGAACCTTTTCGAGACGTGGAAAAGACGGATCATGGGCACATAGGTCTTTATGCTTGGCGGATCCCCGGGGGCGACGTTCGTTCGATTCCTGCCCCCGCCCGGAATTCCCCTGGAACCCACCGGGATATCCCTCTATTCATTAGATGAGGGTTCCCGATATGTCAATGACGTTCCTTTTACCTCCAACCAGCCTTGCATATAGTATGCTTGACACGGGGAACACCACGAAAACAAAGTGGTTCTCTTCCCGCAACAATCAAATCCCCGTCCTTTTGACTGAGAGGCCCTAAGGCGGCCCTATGAACTCAGATTATGCGTGAAAAATGAAATTGATTTTTATTACAATATGTTAAAGCATTCTAAGAGCACCCGATGGGTGAAGGGTAAAAGGATGTTCCCTCCGCTACGTTCGCTACGCCGTCCATGGCTCCGCTCACCGCCGATTTTGGCTCTTCCGCTCTCCCTGCCTGCGGCAGGCAGGCTGCTCCAGAGCCAAAATAGGCCGCTCCGGGAAAATCCTTTTACCCTTCCTTGGACAAGGGTTCACGCATAATTTGGGTTAAACTCATCGTTCCACGTGACCCAGCTTGATCATTCGTTCCCGAGCCGCATCCTCCTTTTTCCTTTCCCATCTTCGCCATTCCTCCCTCAACCGCTCAAGTTCCTTTTCGAGGGAATCTAACAACTCTCTTTCCTTCTCCCCTTCCGATGGGGAGATTGCGGCCATCTTTTCCTTGATCGCTCTCACCCGTTCCTTGATGCGGCGGAGTGCGCCCAGGGCCTCCAATTCCTCGTCCGTAGGGATATTCATTTTTCCACAAGTCCGGTCGTACTCCCGGCCTTCCGGTTGATCATTGGCCATGTTCCCCTCCTCCGGGGATTTCCCCCCTTGTCTTTCAGCCCCCCTTTTTGATCTGGGTTGATCTAGGGACCATACCTTCTGAAACCCATCTTGCGAACAAGTGATACGCCCGCCGAAGGAATATCTTGACTAACCGCCGTACCCTCCCTAATATGTTTCGGTTTATCAAACTCATTACGGACGGCAAATCAATGAAATTGTCTACCAGGGGGCGTTACGGCACACGCCTGATGCTCGAACTCACAAAAAATTATGGCAAGGGTCCTGTCAGTACCTCCCAGATCTCAAGGAACCAGAATATCCCTATCAAATACCTTGAGCAACTTATAATTCCTCTGAAGAAAGCGGGCCTGATCAACAGCGTACGGGGACCCAAAGGAGGGCACATGCTCTCCAGGGAGCCGGAAGAAATAACGCTATGGGATATCCTTACCCTCCTTGAAAACAGAATGACCTTCGTTGACTGTGTGGATGGGGAAAAAGTCTGCCCAAACGCATCGAATTGTTTGGTGCGTCCCATATGGGAAAAGGCCTTTGCCGCCGCCTTGCGGATCTTCAAGGAGACCACACTCTCCGACATCCTGCACCTTCAGGGCGAAGAACTGGAACAGCTTTCTCCCCCCTTGCCCGGAAATGACCATTGCGAGGGCCCTAAGGATTCATGAAGATTTTCCACGATCTATATGCTTTTATATGGATGGACCCGTCGGCCAATAACTGCAATACATACTTGATCGATAGGGAATTGAAAATTCTCGTGGACCCCGGGCATGAACACCTGTTCGGTCATGTACGGGAAAAACTCGCCGGGCTCTCCATCGCCCTTGGAGACATCGATCTGGTACTTGTCACCCACGCCCACCCCGATCACATGGAAGGAATCCACCTTTTCAGCAAGACGGATACCGTAACGGCCGTTTTCGGGGAAGAAACGGCCTTCAACGAACAAATGGCGTCCCAGTTCGGCCAGGCCCTGGCGGTCACCCCCCTTGAACCGGAGATCCTGCTCAGGGAAGGAGAATTGAAGGCCGGAGACCTAACGCTTCAAGTGTACCACACTCCGGGCCATTCCCCTGGATCCGTATGTTTTTACTGGCCGGAGAGAAAGGTCCTGTTTTCCGGCGATGTGCTTTTTTTCCAGGGTGTTGGTCGAACCGACCTGCCCGGAGGTGATGGATCGGCGTTAAAGGAAAGTATTCGGCGCCTCTCCAGGCTCGATGTGGAAACCCTTCTGCCGGGCCACGGACCTATCATTTCGGGCCGGGAGGAGGTAAAGGCCAATTTCGAGGAGATCGAACGGACCTGGTTCGCCTATCTCTAGGGGTGATCACAAGGCCGGGCAAAAAGGACAAGGAGGCCCCGAGGCGGGTTTGTTCCGGTCGCCCTCCCTTTTTTTATTCTTCATCATCCGGAGATTCACATGAAGAAGCCCCCCCTGTACCAAGCCATATCAATCGACTTTGATCTGCGCCAACTTGAAATATTCAAGGAAGTCGTTGAACATGAAAGCTTTTCAAAGGCGGCTCAAAAGGTCTGTCTGGCCCAGGCCTCCGTGAGTGAACGAATCGCCAATCTTGAGAGCGCCGTGGGGACCAAACTGCTTGACCGGCTGGGCCGACAGGTGGTTCCTACAAAAGCGGGCAAGCTCCTATACAAACACGCGAATCTACTCCTGGATATGAAAAGAGCGGCATGCCTGGAATTACAGGATTTCATCGGGCTGAAGCGCGGAGAGATCAGAATGGGAGGAAGCACCATCCCCGGGGAATATATCCTCCCCAAGGCCTTACGTGGCTTCAGGGAGCGGTATCCCCTGATAACGGTCACCCTTACCGTGGGGTCAACCGGCGATATCGAGGAACTAGTATTGGATGGGAATCTTGAACTCGGCGTGGTGGGCTCCATGCGTAAACACAGGAATCTGGAGTACCGGGAGCTGTGGGAGGATGAGCTCCTCTTGGCGGTCCCGGCCCAACACCCATGGGCTGAGCGTGAGGAAGTCACCCTTGAGGAGCTTTCCACCGAACCCTTCATCACCCGGGAACCGGGATCCGGAACTCTGAAATTCATAGAAGAATACCTGCGCTCCGTCGGCCTTTCCAGCATGGAGGACCTTAATGTAGTAGCCGCCTTGGGCACCTCCACGGCCGTAAAGGAAGGGGTGAAATCGGGGCTCGGGGTCTCCATACTTTCCTCAAGGGCCCTGGAAACCGATCTGGCAGTGGGTATTCTGAAGGGTCTCAGGGTGAAGGGACTTCTGATGACCAGAAGTTTTTATCTCCTGATGGATAAGCGGAGGGAACCCTCCCCCCTCTGCCGGGCGATGGTGGAATATCTTCTCGGCAAATCCTGAACTCTTCCGGTGTATGTGAACGGTTTTCCCACAACAGTAAAAAAGCCAGGGCACGCTGCAAATTTCACTGATAATCTTCACTTCCTTCACAGCAATGAAGGTCTGAAACCACCTGTTCAACCATGGGGAGACAATCTCTGATGAAAACATTACATAAACCCATCGATTACCGGGGTGATTGTTGAAGGGCTTACCTGGACGTAGGTCTATGTCTGAAACTTATCTCTCCTGATGATTCATTCGAATTCATCCTTGAGAGGGAAAAGCTGGAGAAGGTCAAGCGGGTCGTCTCCCATAACGGGGGAGAAATCATCGAGGAGAAACCTTATCAAGGGGACGTTTTACTAAGAGTCAGGAAGAGAGGTCCTGGAAATCCTTGAGGGTCGGATTCTCCTATGGTTTCCCTCCTCAAGGCCCCCCGCCTTACGGAACCTTACGCCTGGTTGAAGCACATATAGGAAAGGGTAGAGCGGGACGAAATCATTGCACTTGTCCGGATCCCATTGCTCAGATGCCCTTGTTCAGGGATCGTCTGGGGAGATTGTGAAGGTGCGAGCTTTAGGTCAATAAAAGCCGCAAGTTCGGAGATACCGAGCCCCAGGGGCTGAAGGAATTCTACTTTGAGATTGCACTCAAGGTGTAAACCCTTGCAGACGGAGTCCTGAAAGGAATCTTGCGGTATTGAAAAAGGGCGGAAACGAAGATGGGCAAGCTCAGTTCCCGATCGCGGTTTGATTAACGAAAGCTTTCACCAGTTTGATGATCTCGCTCACCTGGCCCGGATTTATACCGAGCAGTCTTGCGGACTCAAGTTTCCTTGGACGGTCCTTTTCCTGGCAGGGGCTGAAACCCATCTTGTGGGCGAGATTGTTCGCGAGATTTACCACAATGATTTCGCGACTCATGTCTGTTTCCAGTTTCGGATCCTCGTGGTGCAGGGCGACTCTCACAATCTCCTCTCCGAAACCCCATTTCCTGAGAATCCCTCCACCAAATGAGGTATGGACTTCCTGAATGATGGAAAGGATCCTGGACCATGTGGAGGGAATTTGCAGGAGCACGGGATCGTCCAGGGCCCTGAAAAGCAGAACCTTCCCGATATCGTGTGTCAGCCCCATGAAAAAAAGCTTTTCCGGGTCATCGAAGAACAGCCTTTTCCCGATCTCTCTGGCCCCTTGGGCGCAGGCAAGGGAATGCATCCAGAGTTCTTCCATCAAGGCCTGAAACTGCTCGGTCTTTGCCTTATATAGGGACTTGTTGACAATAGCTGCCACGATGCCCCTGGTTTCTCTGAAACCCAGCCGTTGAATCGCCTTGCTCACCGTCTGGACTTTTTCCGTTCCTCTGAAATAAGGCGAATTGACGGTGGAGATCAGCTTGGCCGAAATGGCGGTATCCCGTTCAATGAGGGCGGCCAGGTCATCCACCTCACAGGAAGGATCTTCCATGAGTTCCTCGATCTCCTGGGCCACCCTGGGAAGTGTCGGCAGTTGCAGTTCGCCCTTTTCGAATTTTCGTATGAGCGCTAAAATCCGCTTCCTTAGGGCCACCAGGGTCTCTTTCCCGTTCGGCCCGTCGTCTCCACCAAAACCCAGCCGGTCGATCTTCCTGACAATGACATTCTTGTCAAAAGGCTTGGTGATGTAATCGTCACACCCCATCTTAACACACTTGATGACCGTCTCTTTATCCGCATGGGCCGTGACCATCAGGATCTTCGACCGCCGCTCCTGGGGAACCCCCAGGTTTTTCTCCATTTCCCGGATGGTATGAAGGACCATCCGGCCGTCCATTTTGGGCATGGAAATATCCAGGGTGACGGCATCAAACGGTGCCCCTCGCTCAAAGGCCCTCTTAAACGAAAAGACAGCCTCGGTCCCGCTTCCCACCACCTCGCATTCCCCCATGTCTCGCAGGATATGCTCGACCATCCTGCGACTCACTGGGTCATCGTCCACGACGAGGATCTTCATACAGTGCCCCCCAAAACATCCGGGATTATGCTCTTTCTATAATTGAATGACCTACTTTTGGATTTCTTTTATATAATCGGTTACAGTTTCCCGGAACTTTACAAATTCATTTTCAACTCTCTTTACAAGGGTTGATACGTGGTCGGCCTGGCACTTGTTTGCAGCCGTTTCCAGTTCGTGGGCCGTGTTCCGGAGGGCGTGGGCGCCGAGGTTGGCCGATGTCCCTTTGAGGGAATGCGCCAGCTTGGAGACCTTATCCCAGTTCTGTTCTTCGGAAGCCTTCTTGAATTTCTCGATGCTCTCAGGAATGCCCCGGAGAAAAATTTCAATCAGACCGACCCCGAAAGACTCATCCCCGGAGATTCTTTCCAGGAATTCCTCCTTGTCGAAGACCTTCTCCTTCTGAGGGGCAATCCCGTCCCTGCGCCCAACCCGATGGTCGCTTACCCTTGCAAGATACCTTGCGAGGGTGTCAAAGAGCACATTCGGCTCTATGGGCTTGGACACATAGTCATCCATACCGGCCTCAAGGCACCGCTCCCTGTCTCCTTTAAGGGCATGGGCCGTCATGGCGATGATGGGGACCTTCGGGTTCAGAAATCGCGATCCGGATTTCCGGATGGTTCTGGTAGCTTCCAGACCGTCCATTACCGGCATTTGAACATCCATGAGAACCAAATCATAGTAAGTCCGTTCGAGAGCCTTCAACGCTTCCTCGCCGTTTTCTGCAACGTCGGCCCGATATCCGAATTTCTCGATGAGCCGAAGAATCAGTTTGCGGTTGATTTCATTGTCTTCAACGACCAGTATCTTGATCCGTCTTTTCTTCTCTTCGGATATCGTGTGCTTGGTTATCAGCCGGAGATCGTCCTTGCTTTGTTTCCGGTCGGGGCTGGAGTTCAAGATTTTGACCATGCAGTCGTACAAGAGTGAACGCTCAAGGGGTTTGGTGAGGTAGCCGGAAAATCCGATTTCCTTCATTCGTGATGCGTCACCACGCAGTCCCCTGGACGTGACCATGATCAACTCGGTATCACGAAGTGATGGGACGGACTTTATGGCCCTCCCAAGGTCTTCGCCGTCCATCCCCGGCATCATATGGTCCGTGATAACGATGTCAAAGGGTTCTCCCTTCTTGGAGGCGTGAAAGAGTTGCTCCAACGCTTCCTGGGCACTGGAGACTTCCTGATGTATGCAGCCCCATGACTGGAGGTAGGTGCGGAGAAGTTCCCTGTTGTTTCTGTTGTCATCAACCACCAAGACACGTTTTCCTTTAATGCCGGAGAGGAGTTCCGGGGTCTCCTCTTGGAGGTGGGGCATCTTTTTCAGATTGGCCGTGAACCAGAACGTCGAGCCCTCTCCCTCCTTGCTCTCAACCCCGATTTCACCTCCCAGCAACATGCTGAGCTTTTTGGAAATGGCCAGACCCAGACCTGTTCCCCCGTACTTCCGGGTTGTCGAGGCATCCACTTGTGAAAAGGATTGAAAAAGGCGGTCCAGATGTTTCGCCGGAATCCCTATGCCCGTATCCCGAACCTGGAACCGGATCAAGGCGTGAGTATCCGTTTCCCTATCAAGGGACACGATCACCGACACCTCGCCCTGTTCTGTAAATTTTACAGCGTTTGAGACGAGGTTGATGAGGACCTGTTTCACCCTCCCTGGATCCCCCGATAGATTTGAGGGGACTTCGGGATCTACCACGCACCTGAACCCGATGCCCTTTTCATGGGCCTTGAGTGACAGAATTCCGCTGACCTCTTCAACCGTGCTCCGGAGATCAAAGGGGATATCTTCCAGTTCCAGTTTTCCGGACTCGATCTTGGAAAAATCAAGGATATCATTGATGATATGTAAAAGGGAATCCGCACTTCCCCGGATGGTCTCGGCATAATCCCGCTGCTCCGAATCCAGATTCGTATCCAGCAAAAGTCCGGTCATACCGATGATGGCATTCATGGGAGTTCTGATCTCGTGGCTCATCGTGGCCAGGAATTCACTTTTCGCCCGATTTGCCGCCTGGGCTTCAAAGGCCATACGGTTGGCTTTTTCAATGGCCTGTTGGAGTTTCTCGTTTGCCTTTTCAAGCTCTCGGTTTGCTTCGTCGGTTTCCATCTTGGCCTTTTTCATGGACTCTTCCGCGCGCTTGTAATCGATGGAAAAACCGATCTGGCCGGATATGTGCGTCAAAATCTCCAGATCTTTTTCAGTGAAATCCGTCTCGTTGTCATAACTTTGAAGCACAAGGGCGCCGATCACTTCTCCCCCGGCACGCAAGGGAACGCCCAGCCAAACTTTGGGGATCGTTCCCATCATTTCGGCCTCGCCGCTTTCTTTTAATCTTCTGATATCGTCCGGCCTGAGCAGAACGGCCTTCTCCTTTTTGATCACATATCCTGTCATGGATTTACCGAGAGGAACCGAAGGAAACTCGTCCTTCTCGTCGATGAAGCAGGGGAAAAACAGCCGATCAGTTTCCTTGTCATAGAGGGCGATGATAAAATTCTTAGTATCCAGAAGCCTTCCGATCTCGACCCGGATCATGTCATACAGCTCTTCCATATCTCCTGTGGTGTGGACCGCTTTGCTGATACCATAAAGAAGACGCTGGACTCCTTCTGACCGCTTCAAGTCGGTGATATTAGTCATGACCGCCAGGGTGCCGATGAACCTCTCACCCTCGAACCTCGGGCTTCCGCTCACCAGCACAGAAATCCTTTTTCCATCTTTTCGTATCATCTCAACTTCATAATAATCCGTTTCTCCCCGATGCCTTCGTTCATCAGCCTGCATAACGGTTTCCCTGGATTCCGGAGCAACAGCAAGTGTCCAATGTTTTCCAAGGAGTTCTTCGTACGTGTATCCCAGCATTTTTGCGGCTGCGGGATTAACGAAGGTGATGTACCCATCGCTGTCCTGGAGCAAAATTCCAACGGTAAGATTCTGTACTATACCCTCACTGAAATCCTTCAACTCCTGCAACTCTTTCTCTAGAGAAGAGGATTCATCACGATTTTCGATTCTGGCGATCCAGCAAGCATCTTTGTCCAAACCTTTTGAGAGGGATAAAATCATGGGAAACGCATGCCTACCCTGTTTCAGTCCCGTGATCTCAAGTCTTATTTCTTGTTTATTTTCCCCGGAGGAATCCAAACGGGACTCTTTCATGATCTCGAGGACTCGTCTCCTGTTTTTTTCATCTATCAAGGTTTCGATTGTATATCCTGACCATTCCTTCCTGGAAATGTCGAAAACCGCCTCGGCAGCGGCGTTCAGAAAGAGTAGATTTCCTTCTACCGTTAAGATGGCAATGGCTTCCTTAACGGAATCCAGGGCCGCCTGGAACGTCCTGCTCATCCCCGGATACTCCTTGTGCATGCTGAATGATCTCCTTTACCCCTCCCTCCAGGCTCGTCTTCCCGGGAAAAATTCGGAAGGTCTGCCATGGATAGGTGTCTTAGGGAAAAATATGATTATTTGTTCAATGAAGCGGAATCCGGAGCTCTTCTCCATTTCATGTTATGTCAAAGCGTTGACGATGCCTGCCACAGGCATCAACCCCGAGGCTCTGAAAAGAACTCCGTCATTTGGGGCTAGACACAATTTATTCTTCGCCGAAGAGGGGAAACTGCAATATAAATACCAACCATTTTATTTTCCAGAAAATCAACACGACTGACACTTAACCCTTTAAAATATCTTGATTTACATCCATAGCAACGGTCGCTTGCGACCGGTACCGGTCGGCCGCCAAACCTTTATTCCCTTGTTCGTATGCAAAAACGTCAAGATTCCGGCCACCATCCATGCAGCCCTGTTGACAGTTTGCAAGGATTTGCATACAATGTTTCGTTAGTTAGTGCCCATCCATAAATGGCCAATTTTCGCAATCTCGGCCTCAGACGCAAATTTTCTCATTTATGGATGGACACGAGTTAATCCTTATTAGGATTCACAACATTGGGGTTTTAAGAGTGTCTCCGTTTTTTCCGAAGAAATTAAGGGGAGAAAGGAACCTTGGCTTCAAATCCCCCATTCCATGAAAGGAGACCCTTGATCCATGAATTCCTTTGCCCACGGAATGGAAAAACCTGAAATGGAATGGAAGATCCTGGTGGTTGATGATGATCCTATTTCCAGGGAAATGGTTGCCATGTCCCTAAAAAAGATGGGGTACTCTGTGGATCTCGCTGAGGGAGTGGAGGAAGCGATTGAACAGACGAAAAAGGAAGAGTACGCCGTCATCATCACCGATAAAAACATGCCAGACGGCAAGGGGGAGGAAGAAGGAGGGATGGAACTCCTAAAATATGCCAAGACCAGGCTTCCTTCCACCGCCGTCATCATGATGACCGCCTATGCCTCGGTAGAGAGCGCAATCGAAGCCATGAAACTCGGCGCATTCGATTACCTGACCAAACCCCTGGATAACGCCGAGTTGAGGGAGAAGATCGATAGAATACGGATGTACAAGGGATTTCTCAATCCGGAAATCACCTTCAGGATTTACAAGACCCTCCATAATGAAATTCTCTCCATTCTTGAAAAAAGAGGGGGGCTTTCAGACGAACAACTCCGAAAGTCCCTCAAAAAAATCGACAGGAACATCGATCACTTCTTCAAGGCCCAGCAGGAGTGGGAAAGGATTTTCCTTCTCCAAAGAAATGCACTTGGAGAAATTGCTATCCTGGCCGAACAACTGCTGGAGAGAATGGACGAATCAGATCCACGCATGGAACTCATTGAAAAAATTTGCGAATCCGCTGCGCAACGCATCTGACTTACTCCGGGTGCTGGAATTATTTCACCCCAAAGAATAAAAAACCCTTAAGGATCTAGTTTAGACTTCCGAGACTTTTGAAAAAGATCTCCGATAAGCAGCGACTTCGAAAATCCGGTGTCCCCTCCGCCAAACGGACCTAACCAACCAAGACCATTTTCCCCTTCCCTATCTCGTCATTCCATAACGGCAATCGAATCGGATATAGGGATTTCCGTGCTTACGGAGATCGGATATCGGCATTTCCTGTTTGACAATTCGGCCTCGCCTTTTTTACTCTTCTCTGGAATTAACTCACCAAGAAAAAACATACATGTTCACCTTTTTCGGTTTCACTTGGGTTAAGGCTCCATATTGGAGGACAGGTGGACCCGGGAGGTCAGACCGGGGAAAGATCGCGTCACCCATTTCCAATTTATCCCTTCAAAATCGATATATCGGTCTGAAGCCCTTATTCAAGTGTCCACCTGAAAATCAGTGCAAACAAATGAGCTACTTTGCTGGAGGGACCATTATGACAGAAGACTGGAGAGTGATGTGGGAAGAGTTGGGGCTCGACCTGGCTGCCCATGACGACCTTTTGGAGGTTCTGGGAAAGAGCTACCGGGAGATTTATCTGGAACAGGAAAACCGCCCTCAAGGCATGGGTTATTTCGACTTCGTAATGAGAGAAGTCCACGGGCTCCGGATCAAGGAACTCCTGAACGAAAAGAAGGCGGGAAGGAAGATCATCGGGTCTTTCTGCGTCTTCGTTCCTGAGGAAATCGTCCGGGCCGCTGACGCTACCCTTGTCGGTCTCTGCAGCGGAGCGGAGTTCGCTACGGAAGAAGTCGAAAAAGTTCTTCCCAGAAATACCTGCGCCCTGATCAAGTCCGCCTTCGGTTTCAAGCTGGGCAGGGTCTGTCCCTTCATCGAATCAGCGGACATGATCGTGGGGGAAAACACCTGTGACGGGAAGAAGAAATCCTACGAGATCCTCCATCAACTGGTCCCGAACCTCTATGTTATGGACCTGCCTCAGACCAAGTCTCAAGAAGGACGCCGGTTGCTGAAGGCGGAATACCTGCATTTCAAAAGGGCGGTGGAGGACCTAACGGGAGTCGGGATCGATGCGCAACGTCTGAAAAAAGGCATCGAAACCGTAAACAGGAAGCGGAAGGCTATCCAGCGGCTCTCGAGTCTCCGGAAGGCCGATCCGGCACCGATCTCCGGCCTCGATGCCCTGCTCGCGAACCAGGTTTCCTTCTATGACGACCCGAAACGGTTCGCCGATTCGGTCGACAAAATCAGTAATGAACTGGAAGGACGAATCGCGAAGGGGGAAGGGGTCTTCCCGAAGGGAACGCCCAGGATCCTTCTATCAGGCTGCCCCATGGCCGTCCCCAATTGGAAATTGCCCTGGATCATCGAGACCTCCGGCGGGGTGATCGTAGGGGAAGAATCCTGTGTGGGTGAACGCGGCATGCGCAACCTGACGGATGCAAGGGGAAGTACGGAAGAAGAACTCATCGAGGCCATCGTGGATCGCTACTTCCAGGTGGACTGCGCCATCTTCACCCCGAACCCGGAGCGCCTGGACCATATCCGGGAGATGTTCCGGGCATACGACGCCGACGGTGTCATCCACTACGGGCTCCAGTTCTGCCAGCCCTATTCCATTGAATCCATGCTGGTGGAAAAGGCCTTAGAAGCCGAAAACATTCCCATCCTGCGCATCGAGACCGATTACGGCATGGAAGATGTGGGTCAGCTCAGGACCCGGGTAGAGGCCTTCCTCGAACTCCTCAAGTAGGGACGGAAAGGGATTCATGCGCTGTGCAGGCATTGATATAGGTTCCCGGACCATCGAACTGGTGGTATTAGAGAGGCATAAGATCATCCTCAAAAGGCAGGTCGATTCCGGACACAACCCCCTTGCCCGGGCCAAGTCACTGCTCGAGGGGGTCGAGCCCGATCTGCTCATGGCCACCGGGTACGGGAGGCATCTCCTACGGGAAGCTCTCGGAGCCAGAACCGTTACGGAGATCAAGGCCTATGCCTTGGGTGCCAGGCACCTTTTCCCCGAAACCCGGGGGATCCTGGATATCGGAGGACAGGATTCAAAGGCCATCTCCCTGGACGGCAGGGGCAGGGTGATCAGGTTCTTGATGAACGATCGCTGCGCCGCCGGGACCGGAAAATTCCTCGAGATCATGGCGGCCACCCTGGGCTACACGCTGGAGGAATTCGGCACCAGGGCCCTCGAAGCTGAAAGAGACATCCGGATCAACAGCACGTGTGCGGTCTTCGCTGAATCCGAAGTCACCTCCCTGGTGGCCCGGGGAGAAAACCGCCGGGACATCGCCCTGGCCCTTCACCGTGCCGCTACGACCCAGGCCGTTTCCCTGCTAAGAAGGGTATCCGTAGCCGAACCCCTGCTCTTCGCGGGAGGCGTGGCCCGAAACACCTGCATGAAGGATCTTCTCTGCAAGGCCCTGGGTATGGATCTACTGGTCCCGGAAGACCCCCAGGGGGTCGGGGCCCTGGGGGCAGCCCTTTTAGGGGCAAGGGAGGAAGCATAGGCCATAAAGGTTTCCGTGTGTAGAAGAAGTATCATGACGAAAAGGCCCTCAACTATCGGATGAAACCCGTAAAAGCCCCGAATTCTATCGGTATTTCCAAATTGACGGCACCCAGGGATACCGATATGATTCATACCTAAATTGAGCGATTTCCGAGTTTTCTGGAGATGCAAGGCGCGCGAGGATTCAGGAATGAGGCGTACATATTAGTACGCCGCAATGACGGAATCCGAAGCGCCTGTCTGCGTGCCTGCCTGTCCCGTTGGGACGGCAGACAGGCACCGCACAGGCAGGCAACGCAGCAGATCCGGTAAAATCGGAA
>JAFDEE010000056.1 GCA_019310525.1 Deltaproteobacteria bacterium
GGAGCGGGCGTATTTCGGCCCTGAATCAGGATAGATGAAGGGACGAAATCCGCAGTGAGCGGAGCCATGGACGGCGGAGCGAGCGTTAGCGAGGAGAACATGTCAGATCCTGCTTGAAGCGATAAATTTTATAGGGGTTTTAATAACTTCAACGATTAAAATTTGTCCGCGTTTCACTTGGACTCCCCACCCAACGGGCGGGTCCCCGGTTTGAGCCTGACGCCGCTTGTCCGCCGTTGTCTGGCGGACTTGTCACGCCGTAGCCATAGCGAAGGCGGAAGATTGGGCAAAAGGGGGCGTTTTTCAAAGGTCTCATAAACTCCCGCCCAAACCATGGACCTGGATCAAACCATTACGGCACCACGAACCCGGTGTTTTTCGAAATTGAATGATTTTTCTCCCGGAATGTAATATATGGTTTCTTTGTTGATGCGAGGCCTTTGAACCAGAATCTTGCAAGCGTCGAGGCCCTTGAAAAACTTTCGATTCTGTTCAAGGATGACGAAGATTTCAACCGCCCCGGCTGGAATGCCATTTATGTCTGACGCAGAAATTGGGCAAAAGGGGGCGTTTTTCAAAGGTCTCACCTAGATCCATTGAACAGAGGAGAAGGATCTTTCACGATGAATGAAAAAAGGCGAAACGCCCCTGGTGTGGCCGTAATCGGCTCGGGATACTGGGGGAAAAACCTGGTCCGGAATTTTGAAGCCCTCGGGGCCTTGCGGCTCATCTGCGATAAGAACGAAATGGCCCTTTCACACTTCAACCGACAATACCCTGGGGTGGAGACATGCCTGGCCCTCCATGACGCCCTTTCCCGGGAGGAGATCCATGGAATCGTGGTCGCAACCCCTGCAGAGTCCCACTACAACCTCGCCAGGGAGGCGCTCCTTGCCGGGAAACACACCTTCGTGGAAAAGCCCCTGGCCCTGAAGGAGGAAGAGGCCGCCGAACTGGTTGAATTGGCCCTTGATAAGGGATGTGTACTAATGGTGGGACACCTCCTCCAGTATCATCCCGTGTTCGTACACCTCAAAACATTGTGCAGATCGGGCGAACTGGGCCGCATAAACTACATCTATTCCCACCGATTGAACCTGGGGAAGATCAGGAGGGAAGAGAACATCCTCTGGTCCTTCGCGCCCCATGATATCTCCATG
Organism: Deltaproteobacteria bacterium; assembly: GCA_019310525.1. Lineage (NCBI taxonomy): Bacteria > Pseudomonadati > Myxococcota > Myxococcia > Deltaproteobacteria bacterium. The sequence continues at coordinate 1,161 of JAFDEE010000056.1, forward strand.
ATCCTGGCCTTGGCCGGAGAAGAGCCTGAGAGCGTCTTGGCCACGGGCGGCTGTTATCTTCACCAACGAATCGCAGATGTTACGACCACCCATATCGAGTTCCCATCGGGTCTTCGGGCCCAGATCTTCGTCTCCTGGCTCCATCCCTTTAAGGAGCAAAAGCTTGTGGTCGTGGGAGACAAAAAAATGGCCGTCTTTGATGACACCTTGCCCTGGGAAGACAAGTTGCTCCTTTATCCTCACGAAATAAAGTGGCGGGACAATGTCCCCATTCCGGACAAGGCCGAGCCCGAACGGCCCGTGATTGCCCAGGAAGAACCCCTTAAGCTGGAGTGCCTCCGATTCCTGGAGGCCATAACCAAGGGCGAGCCGCCCGAGACGGACGGAATGGAGGGGCTCAAGGTTCTCCGCGTACTAAAGGCCTCCCAGCGGTCCCTGGATCAAGATGGAACCAGGGTCTTCCTGGGATCGGCGCCACCTGGCTCATCCCGCGGTCCGAAGGAACCTTCCCGCCCCGGTGACGGTGAGTTCTTTGTCCACGAAACGGCGGTTATCGATGACAACGTCACCATCGGCAAGGGAACCAGGATCTGGCACTTCTCCCACGTGCTCTCCGGGTCCAGGATCGGAAAGAACTGCAACATCGGGCAGAACGTGATGATCGGGCCGGATGTGACCATCGGAGACCGCTGCAAACTCCAGAACAATGTCAGCGTTTACCCTGGAGTAACCCTGGAGGACGGGGTCTTCTGCGGGCCCTCCATGGTCTTCACCAATGTGTACAACCCTCGGGCGGAAATCAAAAAGATGGACCAGGTTCGCCCCACTCTGGTAAAAAGGGGGGCGACCATCGGCGCCAATGCCACCATTGTCTGTGGGAACACCATCGGCCGCTATGCCTTTGTCGGGGCGGGGACGGTGATCACCCGCAACGTGCAAGATTACGCGCTGGTGGTAGGAAATCCGGCCAAAAGGATAGGCTGGGCCTGCGAGTGCGGAGAACGGCTCCCCGATGACCTGGAATGCCCTTCCTGCGGAAAGCGGTACAGGGCGGTGGGAGAAGGGATAGAACGGATTTCCGATTGATGGACAGTAAGCCTGTCGGCAGGTATGCCGAAGGCCGAAGCCATACAAAACCCGAAGCGCCGCCGGTTCGGACGGCGGAGCAATTACTGGAAGGAAAGGTTGCCCATGCAATTCATTGACCTGGCCGCCCAGCAGGCGGGTATACGAAAGGAAATCGAGGAAAGGCTCAAGGCGGTCCTGGACCATGGAAGATACATCATGGGACCGGAGATCAGAGAGCTGGAAGAAAAACTGTCGGCCTATGTGGGCGTGAAGCATGCCATTGGTTGTTCCTCGGGGACCGATGCCCTGCTCATGGCCCTGATGGCCTTGGGCGTGGGACCGGGAGACGCCGTCTTCACCTCGCCCTTCACCTTTGTCGCCACGGCCGAGGTGGTGGTCCTGCTGGGGGCGACCCCCGTCTTCGTTGACATCGACCCGATCACCTTCAACATCGATCCCGTGAAGCTCGAATCGGCCGTCCGGGCCGTTCTGGCCAACGACCCCGGCCTTTACCCGCTCCCAAGGAAATTGGATCGAAGTGGAAAGGAAAACCACGGACAACTGACCCCCAGGGGGATCATTCCCGTGGACCTTTTCGGCCTTCCCGCGGATTATGATGCCATCAACCGAGTCGCCGAACAACACGGCCTTTTCGTCATCCAGGACGCCGCTCAGTCATTCGGGGCTGAATACAGAGGCAGGAAGGCCTGCAGTCATGGAACGATCGGGTGCACATCCTTCTTTCCCGCCAAACCACTCGGATGTTACGGGGACGGCGGAATGTGTTTCACCGATGATGACGATCTGGCCGAGAGGATGGTCTCGGTGAGGATCCACGGGAAGGGTTCCGACAAATACGACAATGTCCGCATCGGACTGAACGGGCGGCTGGACACCTTCCAGGCGGCGGTGCTGCTGTCAAAATTTTCAATCTTCCCCGAAGAGATCGGGCTTCGCCAGGAGGTGGCGGGCCGGTACGACCAACTCATCTCCGGGGTTACGGATCGCCTGGTCACACCCAGGGTGCCCGAGGACTGTCTGAGCGTCTGGGCCCAGTATTCCGTTCTGGCCGAGAACGGCCCGGCCCGGAAAAACATCCTGGAATCCCTCCGGAGGGCGGAAATCCCATCGGCCATTTATTACCCCAAGCCCCTTCACCTCCAGGCCGCCTTTTCTTTCCTGGGATACGGGGAAGGGGATTTTCCCGTGAGTGAGGACTGCGCCGCCCGTATCTTCAGCCTGCCCATGCATCCTTACCTGGGTCCGGAGGATCAAAGACGTGTCGTTGAAGGTCTCGGGCTTTAGGGGCTGGTGAATCCAATGATACTCGTTGTCGGCGGTGCAGGTTATATCGGGACCCACATGGTCGGGGACCTGCTGGACCAAGGATACGAGGTCCTGGTACTGGATGATCTTTCCAGGGGACATCGGGATCTCCTGCCCGGGGGTATCTTCATAGAGGGCAATCTCGGGGACGACCGCCTTCTGGATGACCTTTTTTCACGGTGGAAGATCCAGGCTGTTATGCATTTCGCAGCCTTTTCCCTGGTTGGGGAATCAGTGGAAAAACCTTTGGATTACTACCTAAATAACGTTGCGGCCACGGTGCGGCTCCTGAAGGCCATGGTCCGCCACGGTGTCGAGTACTTTATCTTTTCCTCATCGGCGGCCGTTTACGGTGAACCATCGGAGATGCCTATCCGGGAAGACCATCCCTGCCGTCCGACGAATCCTTACGGGACCACCAAACTCACTGTCGAACGCATCCTTTCAGACTGCCGCAGGGCTTACGGTTTGAAATATGCGAGCCTCCGGTACTTCAACGCGGCGGGAGCCCACCCTTCGGCGCAAATCGGGGAGCGGCACGACCCGGAAACCCATCTCATCCCCCTGGTTCTCAAGACCGCCCTCGGCAGGCGAAAGCACATCAAGATTTTCGGAACGGACTATCCCACGGAAGACGGGACCTGTATTCGGGACTACATCCACGTGAATGATCTGACCCGCGCCCACATCCTGGCCATGGATGCGCTCGTGGGGGGAGCGGGAAGCGCGATTTACAACCTCGGCAACAGCAAGGGGTACTCCGTACTGGAAGTCATCGAGGCGGCAAGAAGAGTTACGGGGAAGGCCATCCCGGTTCAGGAAGAAGGGAGACGGGCCGGGGATCCTGCCGTCCTGATCGCAGATTCGGGGAAGATCCGTGAGGAACTGGGCTGGTCGCCGCAATTCGAGGACCTGGAGACGATCATCGAAACGGCCTGGGCATGGCACCGGCGGGAGACCGGCTTGGGGCTCGGGATCATGGAGGAAAATCCGACATGAAAAAGGCGTTGATTACCGGCATCACCGGGCAGGACGGAGCCTATCTGGCGGAATTCCTTCTGGGCAAAGGATACGAGGTCCACGGCATCAAGCGGCGGTCCTCTTCTTTCAACACGGCCCGGGTGGATTTCCTTTACCGGGACCCCCACGAGGAGGATGTGCGCTTTTTCATGCACTACGGTGACTTGACGGATTCCACAAATCTGATCCGGATCATCCAGCGTTATCAACCGGACGAGATTTACAACCTCGCAGCCCAGAGCCACGTACAGGTGTCCTTTGAGACCCCGGAATACACGGCCAATGCAGATGCGCTGGGGACCCTGCGGCTCCTTGAGGCTATCCGTATATTGAACATGGAGGAAAAGACCCGTTTCTATCAGGCCTCCACCAGTGAAATGTTCGGCAAGGCCCGGGAAGTTCCCCAGAAGGAGACCACTCCGTTTTACCCCCGGAGTCCATACGGGGCCGCCAAGGTTTACGGGTACTGGATCACCGTGAATTACCGGGAGGCTTACAACATCTTCGCCTGCAACGGGATCCTTTTCAACCACGAGTCGCCCGTTCGGGGTGAAACCTTCGTGACCCGAAAGATCACCCGGGCGGTCGCCCGGATCAAACTGGGCCTCCAGGAAAACGTCTACCTCGGGAACCTGGACTCCAGGAGGGACTGGGGTTATGCCGGCGATTTCGTAAAGGCCATGTGGCTCATGTTGCAGCAGGAAGAGCCAGACGATTACGTGATCGCCACCGGGGAAAGCCATACGGTGCGTGAATTTGTTGAAAGGGCCTTCCGCGAGGTGGACATCGAGATCGAGTGGGATGGCAGCGGCGTGGATGAAGTCGGCAGGGACCGGAAAACCGGGAAGGTGCGGGTCCGAATCGATCCCAGGTATTTCAGGCCAACGGAGGTGGACTCCCTCCTTGGGGATCCCACGAAGGCACGCCTTAAACTGGGCTGGGAGCCGAAAGTCACCTTCGACCAACTGGTCAGGATGATGGTCAAGGAAGACCTGAAAGAGGCCGAGAAAGATCAATTATGTAACGACGCGGGATTTCGGACCTATAACCAGTTCGAATAGAACAGAATCCCGGGGTCACCTTGAAAGCCCTATGCAGAAAATGGACAGAGAAGCCAAGATATACATTGCCGGACACAGGGGGTTGGTGGGATCTGCGATCCGGCGTAAGCTTGAGAGCCGGGGATACGGGAATCTCGTTCTGCGGACCCACGAGGAGTTGGATTTGACCCGCCAGGAAGCGGTTGAGGCCTTCTTCGAGCAAGAAAGACCGGAGTACGTATTTCTGGCCGCTGCAAGGGTAGGAGGAATCCTTGCAAACAACACCTATCCGGCTGACTTCATCTACCACAACCTCGCGATCCAGACCAACGTCATCCATGCCGCCCACCTCTTCGGGGTCAAGAAGCTCCTCTTTCTGGGCAGCTCTTGCATCTACCCGAAACATTGCCCTCAGCCCATGAAGGAAGACTTCCTCCTTTCCGGCCCTCTTGAGCCCACCAACGAGCCCTATGCCGTGGCGAAGATCGCCGGCATCAAGATGTGCCAGTCCTATAACCGGCAGCATGGATCCCGGTTCATCAGCGTAATGCCGACCAATCTGTACGGGCCCAACGACAACTTTGACCTGGAATCTTCCCATGTTCTCCCCGCTCTTTTGCGGAAATTTCACCTGGCCAAGCTGGCGGCCCAGGGGGACCGGGAAGGTATCCGCCGGGACGAGGCCCGCTATGGAAGCATCCCCGGAGACATCAAACAGGCCCTGGGCCTGAATGGAACCACCTCCACCCCACAACCCCTCGTCACCCTGTGGGGCACAGGCACCCCGAGAAGGGAATTCCTCCACGTGGACGACCTTGCCGATGCCTGCCTCTACCTCATGGACACATACGAGGGGAAGGACATCGTGAATATCGGCATGGGGGAGGACCTGAGCATCGAAGAACTGGCTGTCAAGATCGCCCGTATCGTCGGATACAGGGGCGAGTGGCGATTCGATCCCTCCAGGCCTGACGGCACCCCCCGGAAGCTCCTTGATGTATCCAGGCTGTACCATCTGGGCTGGCGGCCCAGGATAGGACTCGATCAGGGAATAGCTGAGACCTACCGGTGGTACCAGGAGAATCTCACCTGCACATCCCCAGACCCCTTGAAATAACGAAGGCCTCCCGATAGGTCGCATCGAAAAGATCCCCATGCCCCTTTTCCGGTTCTGCATGCATTTTTCAATTCATAAACTCTTCCGGAGAACGATGGGATGAGACCATTGAAAACCACCCGATCTCTTCCCAGCCTCTCGGCCGTGGTCCTCGTTTTCTTCTTTCTCGCTTCTATCCTTTCTATCTTCCCTAGGGCAGGGTACTGTGCCGATACGGGGAACTACATCAGTAAACACCTTGCCGTATATGGAGATTCCCCGTTGATTCGTCGATATGCAAACCGAATCGCCCGGGAATACCGGATTCTCATAACGGAGTGGTGGAAGTACAAAGAGGTGTGGGAGCTGAAGGCCTTGAACCCAAGGATCACGGTACTTTTCTATCGGGACCTGATCGGGATAAGAACCGACTACGACGATTGGGCCGAAGTGCGAAGGCACGACGATTGGTTTGTCAGGGATACCAGGACCGGAAAACGGGTGAGACACAATTCTTTCGGCTGGTACCTAATGGATCTCACCAACAAGGGCTACAGGAACCACCTGCTCGAATACATACAAGGGAAATTCACACGTTTCGGGGAATTTGACGGGGTATTCCTTGACGATGTCCCGGAAAAGGTATCCCCCCGGAAATTCTTCATTGAGGGGGAAGGCCCTGGAAACCGGCCCCGTTTCAATGCCCATTTCCAGGATCGCTATTACTCATGTGTCTCTGTTTTCCTGAAAAAGCTAAAGGATCGCCTGGGCGCCAAGTTGGTTTTTATTAACAGTGATGAGAGGGGGGAATTCCTGGATTCCATCGACGGAATCATGTTCGAGGGTTTCGTTCACGGGTCCTGGCAAGACCAAGGATATCGACCCACCCTTTCGGAATGGAGGGAAGAGGTAGCCGATTTACGGGGTTTGACGAAAACAGGTAAAACAATATTGGTCCATTGCGGGTCCCGAGGGAACCGGGTGGAGGTTCGGGGACCCTTCATCTTCTCCCTGGCCAGTTACTTGTTATATGCCGATGAAAAAACCCTTTATTCCTTTGATGTTCCTTCCATGGACGGCGAACTGCCCTTTTTCGAAGAATACGAAATGGAAACAGGACAACCCGCAGGTCCTCCGACCATCACTGGAAGATCACAGGCCCCATTGGACCCTGGCCACATCATGCTCGATCCCGGAAGGGGAATCGTCATTCGCCGCGATTTTGAAAAGGCCTCTGTCTTCGTCAATCCCACCCGGTTTCACTGCCGGGTTCCTGTTAAGGCCATTCCCAATCATCAAGGCGATTTGCATTCATTGAAAATCTCTATCCCTCCGAAATCAGCCGTGATTATTTCCCGCTAAAATCCGGTTCCGGCCCGGGCAACGGAGCGGATTCTTGGCCGCGAACAATAGGCTTTTCACAAGGGCATTTTCTTCTCCCCCGGGACCGCGGAATTAGAACAAAGCCACCCATGAAAATAGACGTCACGATCGCCACCAAAGACAACGAACACACCATCGAAAAGGTGATCCAGGCCGTTCAGGAAAACATTCCCTATAACGAAATCATACTGGTGGATGACAGCTCCGATAACACACCCCGCCTGGCTGAGGCCTTGGGAGCCAAGGTGTATCGGGTGGAGGGTCGCCTCGGGGTAAAGCGGATCATGCAGGCCAAGCTGTCCCGAACGCAATGGATCGCATCAATCGACTCGGACGTCATCGTTTATCCCAACTGGTGGGAGAAAATGACAAGGCCACTTGCCGATAACCGTTTGGCCTCGGTAGGCGGTTATCTTGAAAGCGACTTCAAGATCATTTTTCCAGACTATGAAAAGTACACCAAGTTTTGTGCCGGATTCAGGAGAAAATTCGTAAAAAGAAGCGGCACCATCGGATGCACGTTGATCAAGAGAGAAGTATTGCTGTTGTGCGAAGAAGCCCTTAGGCACGTTCATGCGGGCGAGGATACGGTGATCGGTAAGGTGCTTCAAAAAAGAGGATTCAAACATGTAACGGTAAGGGATGTCGTCGGATATCATTTTCATCGCAACCCAGTCGATCATCACATCATGGCCTATTTCAGGGCAGGGAAAAGTTCCCGCTCCGGCCTCGGGACATGGAAGGCCTTGTTTGCGTGCGTCAGGTTTCTTTCTTTGCAATTCCTTCAGATGGCACTGTTCGCCAGTGCAGAGAAAAGGCCGACGGTCAGGCTCTGGTCGTTCGTATCACTCCTCTCCGTATTATACGTGGCCGGCTTCTTGAATTCACAGAAGTTGAGAGATCGGGCCGAGGCCAAAATCGGACTCTTCATGAAAAATTGCGGGTTGAAAAATGCCTGCACCACCGAATAAAGGGCATTGGGAGCTTTTCCTCGTTCCTGAATCTCTCGGCCTGGTTATTTCATGGGGTTAGGGTCGGGGGAGTTTTACCCGCCGGTTGTCTAGCGGGCCTGCCCGTGGTCGCATCAAAAAGACCCCCATGCCCCCTCAATAAAATCCAGCAAATATTCCGATCGAATCGATCAGACACAGACATGGAACAAGACCGCCGGACATTTATCAAGGATATCCTGAAGGATGCATGGAAGTATACGCCTTCCCACCTTGTGCCCGGGCTCTGTGGGTTCCTTTCTATATTCGTCTTTACCCGGTTATTGAGTCCTGAGGAATATGCAAAGTATATCCTTGTTCTGACATCCGTGGCGTTTGCAGCAAACATTGGTTTTGGATGGCTCAATTTTTCTGCGCTTCGATTTTTCGACGAATCGAAATCGGAGTCAGGCCCTTTTTTTTCGACGTGCGCAGCATCTTTCTTCTTATCTCTTTCTCTTATCAGTTTCATTGGTTATGTGCTGATTTTCGTTTTAAAACGACTGGGAATTTCGGGAGCCTATGATTTGCCCTTTGCCTTGGGAGTCTTCCTGCTTGCTTCCAAGACCGTATTCGACCTGTTCCTCATTATTCTAAGGGCCGAAAGACTGCCCCTCAGATTCAGCCTGCTAAGGACCGCTGACTCCATAATAAAACTTGTTCTGGGTGTTTTGTTTGTTTCAATTTTCAAGTGGGCCCATGAAGGCCTCCTTTGGGGGATGATCATATCCTTCTCAGTCCTGTCCCTGTACGAGGTCCTTCACTCCAGGATCTACTTGTCCATTCGGTTTCGCATGTTTTCAAAGGTGATTATGAAAAGCATGTTCCGCTATGGATTTCCCCTGATGGGGGCCGCGATCACGGGTACGGCGCTCTCACTTGCTGACAGATATATGCTGAGCTTTTTTCGTAGTTACGATGAGGTCGGCATCTACTCGGCCGGATATCGCTTCGCCGAAATGCTCATTGAAACGCCCGGATCGATTCTTCTTTTGGCTTATACCCCCCTGCTGCTCCAAAAATTCAACACCGAACCGAGGGAAGAGTTCGGACAGGTCATTGTTCAACCTTTAAGACTTGTACTTATCACCATTCTGCCCCTTGCGGCGGCTTCCGCCTTTCTGTCAAAGGACTTGGGCCGTCTATTTCTCGGAGCGCGGTTTACCGGGGTTCACGAAATTTTTCCCTGGATCTGTTCAGGCATCTTTTTTTCATGTCTCAACCAGGTTTTCACAAGGGTGTTTGAACTCAAGAAAGCCACCAGGCTCGTTCTCATGATTTCGGGGTTGGCGGCGGGGACGAATATTGTTCTTAATCTGGTGTTGATTCCTGAATTCGGATACATGGGAGCCGCGTTCGCCACAACAGCCGCCTATCTCATCCAGTTGGCCGCTTCAGTAAAAATGAGCCGGGTCTATATCCCGGTCCCCCTGCCCCTGTCTACCCTGTTCGTCTCAATAGCGGCCACTTCCGCCATGTGCGCCGTTATAGTTCTTCTTTCCGGATACCTGGAGGAACCTGCGTGGATCGCCCTTCCGTCCAAGGTCCTGGCCGGGGCCTTCTCCTATGCAGCGATATTGCTCTTACTCAGGGAGCCGACTATAACTGCCTTCCTTCATTCTTCCAGGGGCAGGCTTCATTCCGACCCATGAGATCCTTTTCGTTTAAAACGATCTTTTGGCATATCCTGCCGGCCCTGCTTGCCCTGGGAGCAGGCATCCTTTTGATAAAAATCGCCTATATCGAAGATGCCTTCGAAATGTGGGCGCTTTCCACAACCGTCGTGTGCGGCCTCTTCCTGGGTGTATTTCTCCTGCTAAGACCGCTTGAAACCACCCTGGTCTATTTCGCCCTGTCTCCCCTGCTGCAGGTACTCAACGATGCATCACTCCCGGTTCCCGGGTCCACGGTCACCTTTTCCTTCGGGGGGGTGATGTTGACGGTGATCCTGATCTGTGGGGGAACATCCTGCCTGAGAAAACCAGGCGCACCGTTTCCTGAAGCCAAAAAGGTATTTTCCCTTTTTCTCATCCTTGCCTCCTGGATGCTTATCACCATCCTGTTGAACCTGAAGGATCTTGTGATCTTAAGGTCCCTGAAAGAACTTGGAAGAATAATGGGCGTCTTCGTCCTGTTCGCTGTCGGCCTGAAATACAGTCGGGGAGCAAAAGAGATCGACAAATTACTGTTCGCATTGTTTGGTTCCCTCCTCATACCCGTCGGGGTCGCTGTGTGGCAGATTCTTTTCGGGACCCAATACATCGAGCTTGAGAATTTCAATCGGGTCATGGGAACGTTCGGAATCCCCAACATGTTCGGAATGTACCTCATCTTTCCCCTGACCGTCCTTTTCCAGCTCTCTTTCGGCAACCACGCGCGGGGCGTTTACATGCCCCTAACATGGAGCGCACTTCTTCTTTTAATGGTGGTACTGTTTTTCACCTACACGCGGGCCTCATGGCTGGCCTTTCTTCTGGGTTCCCTTTACATGGGATTCCGTAGGTACAAACGATTTATACCCCTTATCGTCCTCCCCATCCTCCTGCTGTTTCCCCTGATGTCCCCGGAAAGGCTGAGATTGGGATCGACGGGATCAAGCGGCCGCATCGGGTTGTGGTCCGCCCTCATCCCCGCAGGCCTGTCTTCCCCTGTTTTCGGCCACGGCCTGATGAGCATGCCGTCCTTCAGCAAATCCCTTTTTGGTTTTTCAAACCAGGGCCAGAACCAATTTTTGCTTTACTGGATAGAAGGAGGATTCGTGGGGGTAATGCTCCTTGGTCTGCTTTTGATCAGCCTTTTCCATGGACTTGGAAGATGTTACTCACAGCTTCCCGAAGGCGTCTACAAAGACTTCTATATCGCATTCATGGCCGCCCTCCTGGGGATCACCGCCATAGCCTTTTTCGAGAGCAACGCCATATTCCAGCCTTGGGTATGGTTGCCGGCCGGGGTCTTCCTGGGGGCCGGACCCGGCCTTATGAAGGATCATGGGGCCTGTTGCACGACATGAAGTCTACTGGAGAGATTTTGGAGACCGGGCCCGGTGCACTTAAAACCGGGAGACCCCTTCGCATCCTTCACCTCGTTGGAAGCCTCCGCCTGGGTGGGGCTGAGAGAGTCGTATGCACGATGGCAGAGTGCTCTAAGCGGTATCCCGTTATCCCCCATGTCATGGCCCTTAGCGGGGGACCCCTCGCCCATGAACTGAAAGAGGCGGGAATCGAGCCCATGGTGAAGCCTTTCCGCTGGTCGATGCTGCCTTTCTGGCTGGCAGCAACCGTAAGGGACCTACGAAACCTCCGGATAGACGTGATTCACACCCACCTGTTTACGGCCGATCTCTTGGGCCGGATTTCCGGACGACTGGCCGGGGTTCCCGTCATCGTCTCGACTCTGCATGCCCCTTCCACTTGGAAAAGGTCCGGTAGAGCCAAGGATCGCTTGAAAACAATCGTCGACGAATGGAGTGCAAACCTTTTGGCGGACGGATTGATCGCGATTTCAGATGAGGTCAGGCGTCACCAAATCGAGATAGGAGGGCTCGCCCCCTCCAAGATCCGCGTGATCGGAAATCCCGTATGGGTGGAAGCGTTTGATGGCGCCGGCGGCAAACGCGTTGAATCGAAGGGGTTCCTGGGATTTACCCGGGACAACGTCGTCATCACGAATATTGCGAGTCTGAAACCGGTTAAGGGACAGGAGTATCTCCTGCGGTGCTTTTCCCGGCTCCTAAAGAGGCATCCTCTTGCCCGCCTTTTATTGGCAGGTGAAGGGGAATCGAGAGAGCGCCTCCAGGCCCTTTGTAAAGCCCTGGAGATTACGCGGCAGGTCAGGTTCCTTGGGCTGCACCGGGATATCCCAAGGGTTTTGAGCGCCTCTGACATCTTTGTAAACTCATCCCTGAGCGAAGGTATATCCATTGCCATTCTGGAGGCCATGGGGGCCGGGGTGCCGGTAGTCGCCACTGCGGTCGGCGGAAACCCCGACCTCATTCGCCATGGAGAAACGGGCCTTCTGGTGGAACCAAAGGATGAAGATGGCCTTGCCCGGGCCCTGGAATTCCTGATCCTCAACCCGAACGAAGGCTCTCGAATGGCAAGTGCCGCGTTTGACTTCGTGAAGAAAAATTTCGATGCCCCCCTGATTTTCGAGCGGACTCTCACCTTTTACAGGAAACTTGCCGGGAAAAAGGCAAGGGTTGAAGGACCTGAAAGCAGGACATCCCCAGAAGAAAAAGGACAATAGTGAAAAAACGTCCATACTCCGTGCCGGTTCTCATGTTCCACAGTGTGGGGGCATCCCACCTGGACTGGCCCTATCGTTTTCTCTCGGAACCCGTGGCACTGTTCGAAAGGAAGATCGATTACCTCCTTCGCAGGGGTTATGAGTTCATCTTTCACGACGACCTGTATCATTACATGAAAGGGGAGCAATCTCTTTCACAAAAGGCCGTCATGCTCACATTTGATGACGGATTCCTGGACAACTGGGTCATAGCCTTCCCTATACTCAAGAGGCGGGGCGTAAAATTCACCATCTACGTCAGCCAGGAGTTCGTGGACATTTCGGAAACCCCGAGACCCACCCTTGAGGACCTCTGGGACGGCAGAGCAAACGAGGACGACTTACAGATACTGGGATACCTTTCCTGGGCCGAGATGAGGCGCATGGAGGCATCGGGCCTCGTAGACATCCAGTCCCACACATCCACCCATACCTGGCACTTCGTCTCCGGCGACATCATAGACTTCTATCATCCAGGGAATGCCTCTCAATATCCCTGGATGCAATGGAATCGGTTTCCCTCGAAAAAACCCCGATGGATGCTCCATCCTCCCGAACAGGAACTCTGGGGCCTTCCGGTATATGAAAACAAGCGGGCCATGGTGGCGAGGAGATACCTTGAAGACCCTGCCTTGAATCGAATGATCCGGGATTTTGTTCTTGATAACGGTGCAGAGACCTTTTTCTCCCGGACCGACTGGCGGAAGGTGTTGACACAGCTTGTCAGAAGGCACCTGGAGAAAGAGAAACACCATGCCCGGTTCGAGACGGATTCCGAACAGGAAGCAAGGCTTCGCTATGAATTATGGGACAACAGAAGGGCCATCGAGCAAGCCCTTAAAAAGGAGGTGAGATACCTTTGCTGGCCCGGCGGCGCATACAACGACAGGCTCATCCGATTGGCGCAAGACTGCGGTTTTCGGGCGTCCACGGTAAAGAGGGGGCGAAACGCCCCAGGGGACGATGCCCGGTTCATACACAGGATCTCCAGCGGGAATCCCCTTGGGGCCCATCGGTTCCCATGGAAAAATTTCCTGTTCACCTTGAAATTCTACCTGGACCGCTTTCACGGAAACGCCTGGGCAGTGGCCCTTGACAGGATCTACAGATACTTTTCGAAAAGGTAATGCTCAACCTGTTTTCACGAAAAATCGTCTACCCTGCGTTCTGGAAATTCAGGAGATTAAGGGTCGGGGAGAAAATCCCCGATTACATCCAAAAACAATGGATCCCAAGGGATCAACTGCTTGAGAGACAATGGGCGGCTCTCAAGAGATTGCTCTCACACGCCTATGAAAATGTGCCCTATTACTCCCGGAAAATGAAGGAAGCAGGGTGTCATCCAGAAGACATAAAATCCATGGATGACTTCGCCGGTCTTCCCTTTCTCACAAAAGATGACATCATCAACAACCAGCAGGACCTCATCGGCCGGAATTACCGCAAACGACACCTTACGGAAGACTCCACGGGAGGCTCTACGGGGAAGAAAATCATCTTCTATGAAGACAGGAATGAACTGGCCCACAGGTTTGCTTCTGCTGTTCGTTGCGACTGTTGGGCGGATTTGAATCCGGGTGATAGATTCGTCCAGATCTGGGGGTCACCCCTCGACCTTGGAAAAGGGCATACCCTCCGAAGACACCTCGACAGGTTGTTCCTGCGCAGGCTTTTTATTTCATCCTTTGATATGGCGGAAGAAACGCTGGAACGATGTCTCGAGCAAATAAAAAAATTCCGACCAAAAGTGCTTATCGGATACCCAACCCCCTTACACAGGTTCGCGCTTTTTCTAAAGGAAAGGCGGTCCGGACCCCTGGGGATCAAATCCATCATCTCCTCTGCAGAGACCCTCTTTGACCACCAGCGGGAGGATATCGAGACCCATATAGGAGCCCCTGTTTTCAATCGTTACGGGTGTCGCGAATTCGGTCCCATAGCTGCGGAATGCGAAGAGCACCGCGGGCTCCATATTCAATCCGACCGTCTCCTTGTAGAGCTTGTCCCGACGGAGAACGAAGAAGACGGACTGCACGAGATAGTGGTGACGGACCTTTATAAATACGCGATGCCTTTCATCCGTTACAGGATCGGCGACTTGGCGGTCCGCTTCGGGAAGGAATGTCCCTGCGGCAGAGGACTTCCCCTTTTGGAACGGATCGAGGGCCGCACCTTTGACATGGTGATCTGCAGCAACGGGAACATGATCTCCGGCACCTTTTGGACCTTGTTGTTCAGGAGTATTCCAGGGATAAGGATGTTCCGGGTCCACCAGGTGAGGAAAGAGCGTATCAAAATCACCCTGGAGGTGGATGATGAATTCAATCCCGGAGGCCTCAAGATCCTGGCGGCAAGGATTCATGAGAAGAGCGGTCATGGCATGAAAATAGATTTCGATCTGGTTTCAAGGATCCTTCCCGGCGAATCCGGCAAGCACCGTTTCGTGGTATCCGATGTAGCGAGGGATTACTTTTCGTTATGAAAGTATTGTCCATCTTTTACAAAGACAAAAGGGGGGGATTCACCAGGCGGCTTTGCCGGCTTCTGGATTCGATGGCGAAGGAGGGCCATTCCGTGTTTTTCATCGGTTCCAGACCTATGTCCCTGGAAGGCCCAGGCGTTTTCCAGGATATCATTCGCGCACCCTGCCGTGACAGAGAAAACATCATTTTCTGGTTGTCTTTCATCCTGTTGTCTTCTTTAAAGGCTTTCCGGGTCGCCAAAAGACACGGGATCGATCGAATCATCACCTTCGGCCCGTTTTATACCGCATTGTGCTTCTTACCGATTCTTCTTCTCAGGATTCCCGCCGTGACCTTCATAAGGGCAGACAACATGAAGCACGGGAGAAACCGGGCGAGAAACGTCTTCTTTTATTTGATCGATCGGGTCGGCATCCGGATGAGCCGCCGCACCCTCTTTGTCAGTGAAGCTCTCATGGGAGTCTATCGATCCCGTTATGACCTGCCTGTTGAGAAACTAGATGTTGTTCCCAACAACGCGGATCAAGACTACAGAGTAGATCCGGATGAGCGGTCCCGATTGCGGAATCATTTCGGGATATCCGACGATGCATTCCTCATTTCAACATGCGGGGTCTTTGTCCAGGGAAAAAACTTTGATTTCCTCATCCGCTCCATGGGCGAACTGGGATCAAACCGAGCCAAACTTATCATCATCGGGGATGAGCCCGTTCCCAACGGGGAGAGGGAAAGGCTGGAGAAGATCGCCGTGCGCTCGGGCGTGAAGGACCAGGTCTTCTTTTCCGGTTGGTTGAGCGACCCTCGGCCCCTGATCGCGAGTTCCGACCTTTTCGTGTTTCCAAGCACCCACGAAGGATCTCCGAACGCCCTGCTCGAGACCCTGGGCTGCGGGGTCCCATGCCTTGGATCGAATGTCGAGGGGGTTAGAGAGGTGCTGGGTTACAGGAAACTTCTCTTCAGTCTTGATACACACCGGGAATTGGTTCGGAAACTCAGAAAGTCCATCTTCGATCCGGAGTTCTATCAAAAGTTAAGAATGTTAACCTTCACCAGATATCAGGTCTACTTGTTTGACTGGGAAAAACGGGTAAGGGACGCCATACTGGAGTAACACGGATTCAGGCCGGCCTTCTCCCTGAAAGAAATATCCAGTGGAAAAAATGCGCATAGCAATGATCGGGACGAAAGGGCTCCCTGCCAAATGGGGCGGAATCGAGAGGTACGTTGAAGAAATCTCCAGGAGGCTTTCAAAGCGGGGCCACCAGGTGACGGTTTTCGGCTCGGGATGGTACATGAAAGATCTCCATCAATCAACATACGAAGGCATACGCGTCGTGAGTGTGCCCGCCCTCCACCTGCAGGCAGTTGATGCATTGAGCAACGGGGCTTTTGCCGCGCTGGGCGCCATGACTGGTCCTTATGACATCGTAGATTTCCACGGTTACGGATCCTATTTTTTCGTCCCTCCCGTGAGGGCGTCAGGCAAAATCACCTTCGTCACCTCCCACGGGCTTATCGACGGCCAGTGGCGCAATCCAAAGTATGGGAGGTTCGCCCACAGTATGCTTAGACTTGCCGGCAGGATCGGGATCACCCAGGCCGACCATGTCGTTACGGTTTCCTCCTTCTGGAAAAACAGGATCCGGGATCTTTTCGGGCGGGAGGCAGATGTGCTGCCCAGCGGTATCGAAGCAATAGAGATCCGCAAGCCCGATATCATAAAGAAAAAATACGGGCTTGAGGGAAACGATTATCTCCTCTTTCTCGGAAGGATTGATCCGGTCAAAAGGGTCGACTGGATCATCGACATGGCCCGTTTCGTTCAAACGGGGGACCGTATCGTTATAGCCGGAGGCGCCCAGGATTCCAACACGAAAAGGTACCTCGATGAGCTGAAATCAAGGGCGGACGGCCGGGATCAGATCGTTTTCACCGGACCCGTGGTTGGGAGGGAAAAGCAGGAACTCCTTTCCAACTGCAAATGTCTGCTCACCCCATCTGGCAGCGAAGGTCTTCCCATCGTATTGCTTGAAGGCATGTCCTACGGGAGGGTCTGTATTGCGTCCGATATAGAGGCCCATCGCGAGGTTATTCAAGACCGTGTTAACGGTTTCCTTTTCGACTCGAAGGACAAGGGAGAATTCGTGAAACAGGTAAAATACGCCCTTCGCCTGAACCGTGACCAGATGGTCTGTATGGGTGAAAAGGCCAGAAAGTCTGTATCCGAGCGGTATAACTGGGATCAGACGGCCCGACTGACGGAAGAGATGTTCTTTCGTGTATTGTCAAAAAAACGCTCAAGGGTGATCTGGAAATGAGAATGATCACAGGGCAGGTACCCCTTGAGGACGAGTTCAGAGGGGCCGGCGCACTCCGTTCGGTCATGGGGCGGCTGCTTCACTCCATGGCGAGGCTGTTTCCCATGCATCCGAAGTGGAGAGTCTGGATTCACCGCTGGCGTGGGGTGAAAATCGGTGACGGCGTCTTCATCGGCTCTGAGGTGTTTATCGACAACACTTATCCTGAGAGCATCGAGATCCAGGATTATGCGGCGATTGCCTCGGGCAGCATGATCATCGGACACTTCATCATGCCGGTCCATTTCAGGAAGGTCCTGGGGGAAAATCGTCCCGTCCGAAAAGGGGTCTTACTAAAGAAAGGGTGTTACATCGGGCCCAGGGCCATTATCACCGACGGCGTAACCATTGGTGAGTGCGCCGTAATCGGAGCGGGATCCGTGGTCACGCAAGAAATCCCCGACTACTCCGTGGCCGCCGGAGTTCCAGCCAGGGTGCTGCGGTCATTCTCCAAAGAAAAAATCGAATTTATGGATGAGTGATTCTCAACCTAGAAACCAGGGGGTTGATGAAGCCATTGATTGAAATATTTTGCAATGAACCTGAATAATCCAAAAACACGAACCCAGTGGCCTGGCTGGATGCCGTTGCTCGTGTTGTCAATCAGCTTCTCGATATGTTACGCAACAACGCTAACGGGTCTTTTCAGCATCTGGACCACCAATGAAGACTATTCCTACGCCCTTCTCATTCCTGTCGTCTCAGCCTATCTCATCTGGGAGAGGCGTTCCGAATTAAAAGAAGCACCGGTCCGGCCGAGCTTATTGGGTGGCGGTATTTTCTTCATTCTACTCGTTATCAGCACCTACGG
>JAFDEE010000057.1 GCA_019310525.1 Deltaproteobacteria bacterium
TCAAGGTCGGAAGGGAGATCCTGTTTGGCTTGATCCACTTTGTCCTTGGTCTTTGGGAGTACATCGTCGATGTCCGTTCCGGCCACGAACTCGATGACGATGGAACTCCTGCCCTCGGTACTTGTGGAGCTGATTTTCTTGACCCCTTCAAGCCCCTTCAGCTTCTTCTCGATGGGAATGGTGATGGACTTCTCGATATCCTCCGGGGCCACACCGGGATATCTGGTGAAGACGAAAACATAGGGGATTGTGATATCCGGAGCCGATTCCCTGGGAAGGGACATGTAGGAAATCAGGCCGAAAACGGCGAGGACGGCGGCCAGGACGAGGACGGCGACCTTTTTTCTTACGGCGGTATCAGAGACGATCATAACTTCAGGATCTCCGAGAGATCATTCACGTTTTTGATGACTTCCAGCTTCTGACCTTCTTCGACCTGGCGGTGGCCTACCACGATGACCCTGTCCCCCGGCGACAAGCCGGAGAGTATCTGAACTTGCCAACCGGACAGTATTCCTGGTTTCACGGGTCTTTTCTCCGCCTTCCCCCTCTGCTCCACAAAGACAAACTGTTCGTCTCCCCGGGTGATCACCGCATAGAGGGGAACGATCAAAGCATCTTCGAAGACCTTTTTTACAAGTTCCACCTGGGCGAACATGCCGGGCAGAATCCGGCCGTCCGGATTGGCGACTTCCAATTTCAGGTCGTAGAGCCTGGCCAGGCTTCGTGGTTTTCGTGCCAAGAAAACCTTTTTCCCTTTGACCTTCAAGTCTCCCAGGGCCTTGATGATCACGTTGGCCTGTTTGAGATCGAATACGGCGGCCACGTCACTTTCCGGAACACCCACAGTAACCAAGACCCGGTTGAGTTGAAGGATCTGGGCGACCGGTTTTCCCGCTGCCACAAAATCGCCCCTCTCCACCTTGATATCGTTCAAAATACACGAGACCGGGGCCCGAACCCGGGTCCGATCGAGGGCCAGACGGGCCTCACTCAATTGGGCTTCCAGATCCTTTAGTCGGGCCTCGATGGTGTCCAGCTTGGCCTTGGAGGTGGCATGGCTCCTGGCAAGGGTCCTGTTTCGCTCATATTCCAGCTTGGCCAGCCTGTAATTGGCCTCCACACGCTCCAACCTGTTTTGGTAATCCCTGCTGTCCAGTTCAAGGAGGACCTGGCCTTTGGCCACCTTTCGGCCTTCCCTGGCCAGGATCCGAACCACCTGTCCGGATACCTGGGCCCGAACAAGCACCTCTTCTTCAGGTTCAATCTCAGCGGGCAGAGTTATCTTATCCTCCAGGCGTCTTGGACGCACGGTCAGGGTGATCACCTTGACGGGTGGAATCTCCTTTTTAATGGCCGCCTTCTTTTCCGCCTCCAGCCGGACCTTCTCTTCCTTGATCTCCCCGGCCATCCGGAAAAGGAAAATGCTGAGACCCACAACAATCAGCCAAGGGAATCCTCCCCAGAAAAGGCGGAGGATCCTGGCTTTTCTTTTCCCTGCTTTCTTTTCGTTATTATCATACATGATCGTTGACCCACCGACAGTTTCTCAATCCCCGAAAGGCGAGACCCAGGAGACGTTCAGCCCGCTCCGGATCGGACTTCTCGGGGTACATGTAATCCAGGTGAAGGCAGAAATCATTTACTCCCATTATCAGGGAGGAGACATCTTCCGGATCGGCCTCCCGAAACTCTCTGCGAGTGAGGCCTTCCAGGTATATGGCCTTTATGACTTCGTCCATTCGCCTATGAAACCTTTCCAGGTCATATCTCGGGTTCCCCTGGGGAAGCCCGAAGATGAGGGCATGAATAAATTTGAAAAACTCGGGATATTCCAAGAAGGCATCGTATATGTTTTTATATAGTTTCCGTAATTTCTCCGTAGCCGTGCCGGGGGTATCCAGGACTTCGGCTATCATCTCCTCCTGCCACCGCGCGGCATCGTCCAGGATCGCCCGGAAGAGACCCTCCTTGCTCTTGAAATAGTAATAAAGGACCGGTTTGGAGACCCCTGCCTCTTCAACGATTTCCCTGACCGAGGTGCCGCTGTATCCCTTCTGAGAAAAGAGCCTTACAGCGGCCTCCATCAGCTTGCGCTTCGAGGTCTCCTCACTGGGCACCTTCTTCGTGGATCTGTCATGCATGGAGATCATCCGACTCTTAACAGGTTGTTGAAAAACTACTGCGCTTGCTGATGCCGCGTATAAATTCGGCTCAAAATGCTCATTTACTAAATGTAAACTTTGTTTTTCGCCACATTCCGCCTTGCCTCTCCCGCCCTCGCTACGTTTTTCAACAGCTTACAGGAGAAGATGCCTCATTATACCAATTTTTCCTTGTAGTCAATACGAAATCTACCTACCGGTAGGTAAAAACAATTTTAAAATTTTTTGCCCCAAAAACGGGGTCATAGGTTTTCGAGTGAAACCCATGACCCCGTCCTTTAGATCCGCTGACGGTGCATCTCCGGTCATGTACCGATCAAGGGCTGCCTCCTTGCTGAAGGTAAAGCGCAAGGTTCCTTCGAGCCTTCTCTTCCATTTCCAGGAAGCGAATACCCATGCCCGGAGGCCCGGAGGTGGAATCGGTCCCGGGCCTTCGCACCCATACGACTTCACTCTTGATGATAAGGGCATCTTCCAACCCTGGGAGGTTGAGCTTCAGTTGGAAAGTGTCTCCCTCAGGAAGCGGGTGGTCCGTCTTGATGAATAGACCCTTTTGGTTGATATTGGCCGTATAGGCCCTGATAAAGGCCCCCTTGTCCTTGAACGTCAGCGAGAGGGTCCTGACCTGGCGCGGCTCCACCCGGCGTTCGGATTCAGAGATGCGGGAAACCATCTTTTGAAACCGCTTTACGATCGCCGAGAGAATGGCCCGGAATTCGGTTGAAAGCTTGTTGAATTCCATGTCCAGAGTGGCCCGATCCACGATTCCCAGTACCGTTTCTCCCACGGCCCGCGCAGTAGCTGTCCTCTTGACGGCCCCAAGAAAACCGAGTTCACCAAAGACCTCCCCCTCCCCGAGCCTTTCGATCACAACGGTTCTTCCCTCGATTTTCTTGCTGATTTCCACGGCCCCTGAAAGAATCACATAGACCCAATCCCCCGAGCTTCCCTCGGTGATGATTACCTGTCCGTCTTTATAGACTTCCTCGGATGCCAACGTAAACATGGATATTCCCCGTATTTCCCCGCAAAAGGGCCGTCATTATCCCTTTAAGCATTCAAAAGTCCCCCAAAGGGAACCGAACCCAAGATAGTGTCTTAAATTATTATTGTAAAGGGCAAACCACCGGGCGTCAATCGGACTGAAAAAGTTAAGATTTGCTATGGATTCATTACCAAGATGAGGGTCGTCTTCTTGGGTATTTGATGCTTTTTTCCAATATAGAGCGTTTTTCAAGCTGCCCCGGTGGGCGAGAGAGAAAGCTCAAGGCAGGGATATAATCGATCTTTTTTACTGAAGATCTTTATTTACTGAAAAACGTTTCAGTTTCAAGCCTGGGGCTTCTCCCGGCAATCCTTGACGGAATCACACGTGGAGCAGCCACATCCACAATCATCCTTGTTCTTCGACCGCCTGAAATAATTCAGCGCCAAAAGACCAGCGGCCAGGAAAATGATCAAATAGACAATTACATCATCCATTTTATCCCTCATTTCTTAATGGAACTTTTATCTCCTGCAGTTCATAAAGATCAGCCCAATGGATATCACCTGAAAATTCTATTTTAGTGCCCATCCATAAATGGCCAATTCCCGCAATCTTCCGCCTCCGTCACGACTACGGCGTGACAAACTGCGTCAGGCTCAAACCGGGGACCCACCCGTTGGGTGGGGACTCGTCGCTACCGGGCGGACAAATTTTAATCCTCGAAATACTTCAACCCAAATTATGCGTGAACGCTCGCCCAAGGAAGGGGAAAGGGATTTTCCCGGAAGCGGCCTATTTTGGCTCTGGAGCAGGAGAGCGGAAGAGCCAAAATCGGCAGTGAGCGGCCTTCACCCATTAGATGCTGTCAGAATGCTTCAACATATTGCAATAAAAATCAATTTCATTGTTGACGCATAATTTGGGTTCAATGTATGGATGCCTCTGCCGCTTGGCATCCTGAGCGGGACGGGTTAAAATCTTTGCCTTCCCCTCCGGGGCGTAGGCCTTACGGGCCGGAGGCTTGACCTTGAACAAAATTGCCTGCTTTATGGATGGACACGAGCTTGTCCGATTCCACCCACCGGATAATATATTGAAGATACCATGAAACGGCTGGACCTTCTGCCACATTGTGGTATATAGATACACGATAAGATCAGGATCCATTTTTTTCAAGCCCCCCGGGCCCCTCCCCCATGAATCGTTCCCGGCGGGGCTCCAAGCACCTGCAAGGTGCGATGATATGGGTGAGGCCACCGAAAGGAGAAGGGTTATGGAGAGGGTGGAATTTTGTGCGATCCGCCGGAAACTCGGGAAGACCCAAAGCCAGTTGGCACAATTATTGGGAACTTCCCTCAAGGCCGTCCAGAGCTTCGAGCAAGGCTGGCGAAACGTACCTGTCCATATTGAGCGGCAAATGTTCTTTCTCCTTGCCATGAAAAATTCCGCAAACACCCAACCGGCACCCTGCTGGGAAGTTGAAAAGTGCCCGGCTGCCACCAGGGAACGGTGTCCGGCCTGGGAGTTTCGGTGCGGGAACCTATGCTGGTTCATCAACGGAACGATCTGCCATGGGGAGACCCGGGGAGACTGGTCAAAAAAAATGGAGGCCTGCCGGACCTGCCGGGTATTCGGGTCCGTCATCAAAGGGTTGGAGGGATGACGGTCTCCCGAATCCGGCTCAGGCCTTTGCGGTCCATTCAAAAATTTTTTTTGAGAAACCGGAGGCCCTTACCCGGCGGCATTCGCCCTCTTCAAGGGCCTCCGGTGGGGCACTCCCCAATCTCTGGTCTAAAAACCGATGGCCCGGAAGTGCCTTTTACTTGAAGCCCATCTCTATCGCCCTATAGGGACAGATCTCAAGGCAGGATAGGCAGACGACGCATTTGGCGGCGTCGTAAGAAACCTTCCAAGTTTGCCGGTCGACTTCCAGGGCCCCGGTGGGACAGATCGGCACACAGGCTGAACAATCCATACAGCGGTCTTCCTGGATCTTGATCTCGCTGGCCAAGGGGTCAACACCCACGTCCAGCCCTTTCAGGTACTCAAAAGCACGGGATATGGATTCCTCCTCCCCCCTCAGTTCCACAACCATTCTCCCCTGTTTCCCGGGATCAATGGCGGCCCGGAGGATGTTCACGACCAGCCCATAGTCCGTGATGAGATGATAGATGATGGGCTCTTCCACCTTACTGGGGGGAAACTGAAGTACTACTTTGGTCCGTATCATTTTCTCCCCTCCTTTCCGGCAGGTGCCCCGGGCAGTGGGGAGACGGCCTGTGTAAGGATAAATTCTCCCTGCTTGATCAAATCCTTGAGGCGGATTGCGATCTCTCTGGCCTTGGAATAGCTCGAAAAACACCCCGTGGGAACGCGGGTCCCGTTAATCTCTATCGCCCCGCTTCTCAACTCTTCATATGAAACCTCTCCAAGGACATCCACTCCCTCTCCTGTGGGGTAATAGCGGCTGTAATCCACCACGGGAGCCTTGATATCCCCGTCGGACACCGATACAAACCGCATCATCTCCTCATCCAGGATCGGGATGGGAACGCCCACCCCCACGCTCAAGCTCACCCCATAACCCGTAAAAGATACGGCCTTGAGCCATTGCGGGCTCATTTTTTTCAAATCTCCGATGAGGGCAAGGGTTCCGCTCGGCCGCCGGGGTGTACCGTTTTCAAGGCGAGGCAACGAGGGATTATGCTGGGTTCCGTGCCACGCCACATAGCCCTCGGCACCTCCAAGGAAAATACGGGTACCGACACCAATAGTCCGGTAAAACGGGTCATTCAGCAGAGGGGAGAGTTGTCCCGCACTGCAGTAATTCGCGTTTCCAAGCCTGGGTTTCAACAGACCCATGTAAGTATAAATAGGCTTGGAGGAAAGATTCACCGCCACATTGTAATTCTGATAACAATTTCTCGGGTTGAACAAGACCGCCTCGTTCATTTCTTCGAAGCCGATTTCCTCCTCCCGACGCTTGGCGGGATAACAGTCGGTTCCATATCCTTGGGCGGACAAACGCACCTTTTTCCCTGCTACCAGATCCTGGATTACATGGGCACCACCGTACCAGAACTTTCCCGGATGCGGCTCGTTCTTGGAATCGCTCGAAGCCAATGCAGTCGCCCCAATGTAGATGTCCGCCGCGGCCAGGCCGCAATAGGCAGGAACACCGTTCAGGGTGGCCCAACCTCCTCCCAGTTTCATCTTCACCTTGCCTTGTTTGATGTTGAAAAAAGCCCCTGACGAACACATAGGGCTGAAGGTTCCGGTGGTGACCACATCCACCTCCCTGGCCGCCTTCTTGATTCCCTTCCTCCGGACAACCTCTATGATTTCTTCTGCAGTCAAAACGACCGCTGATCCAGAACGTATCTTTTCGTTTATTTCCTCGATGGTTTTCGCCATTCTTTCTTCTCCCCTCTTGAGATGAATAGGTTCTCATGGATTTCACCGATACCAAACCTGAAGCTCCCGAAGGAGCACCGGCATTATCCATAGGCCTATCTCCTTCAAGCGGGAAGTGAAAAATCCCCTTCCTCCCCGGTCTGATGGTCGAAGGCTACCAGAACCTCGAGGGGCTCTCACCTGCTTTTGATTCAATATTGTATCTTCTGACGTTTCCATCACCCGAAGCTCATATCTCTTGTTTTGCCGTTTTTCCACCAGTTCGGCCTGACGACATTGGCGTCAGGCCCTTAAAATGAACAGTCATTTATGATCGAAAAACGGTTTCGCACCATACCACAATGTGGTATAGTTGTCAATAGATGTAAAATTATTTTGAAGCGCAGTCCTCTGCGATCACCCCGGAACAGGACTTAGGAGGAAAGAATGCCAGAAGAAATCATTCAGCGGATTCTTGATCTGAAAAAAGAGCGGCGTGCGATCATCCTTGCCCATAATTACCAGCGTGGTGAAGTTCAAGACATCGCCGATTACGTGGGAGATTCCCTTGAATTGAGCCGAAAAGCCAGTCAAACCGACGCCGATGTGATCGTATTTTGCGGGGTGCATTTTATGGCTGAAACCGCCAAGATCCTTTCCCCTGAAAAGGTTGTCCTTCTCCCGGACAGGGAAGCAGGGTGCCCCATGGCCGATATGATCACCGAGGAACAACTCATCCGGGAAAAAAGCGGAATCCCCGGGTGCAGGGTCGTATGCTACGTCAACTCCAGTGCTGCCGTAAAGGCCGAGGCCCATGTCTGCTGCACCTCAGCCAATGCGGTCCGGGTCGTTCAATCCCTCCGGCGGGAAGGGACCGTGCTGTTCATCCCAGACCAGTACCTCGGCCAGTATGTCATGGAGCAATCGGGCCGCCAGCTCAAACTCTGGCCCGGGTACTGTCCGACCCACATGAAGATTACGGCACGAGACATAGACGCGCAAAAAAAAAGACACCCTGGAGCCAAGGTGCTGGTCCATCCCGAGTGCCGCCCGGATGTGATCCAAGCCGCCGACGAGGTATTGAGCACCGGCGGCATGATTCGTTACGCCCGCGATTACAAGGGGGAATCCTTGATCATCGGGACGGAAACGGGGATCCTCCACAGGTTGAAGAAGGAAAATCCACGTATCCGTTTCATTCCCGTATCGGACAAGTGCGTATGTCCCAACATGAAAAAAACGACCCTCGAAAAGGTCCTTTTCTCGCTCCAGGAGATGGGGCCCACCATCGAAGTACCTGAGGATATCCGAATCCGGGCCCTGGAAGCCGTGGAGAACATGCTGGCCATTTGATTTTCGGGAATTAGGGGCGGGATATCAAAGGAAGGAACGAATAAAGTCTGCTACCTCCCTTTTTCCCCGATAGATCCCGTCAGGATGACGGATGACCCTTATCCTCGTTGAAAAAACAGGCAGGAAACTTTCATCCCATGGAATGGTCAAAAGGCTCACGACCAAATCCCAGGGAATCTGAAGGGGAGAACTAAGGTTCACCTTTGGCCGTTCATCTTCGCCCGGAGCACGGGGGAGCATCGAAAGGTGACAACCTTCCTGGCACCCAGTGTCAAATCCTCTCCCGTAGCCGGATTCCGCCCCCTTCTCTCCTTCTTGTACTTCACTGAAAATTTGCCGAATCCGCTGATAAGAACCTCTTCACCGGATTCCAAGGTCCGTTTGATGATCTCCAGGAGGGTTTCCACCAGGCGGATCGATTTTCCCTTGGAATACCCGCACTGATGATAAATACTCTCGGTGATATCGGCCTTGGTGAGAGTCATGGTCAGGCTCCTTTCCTTGGAATATGTTTACCCTAGCCTTAACTATCTATTTTGTCAACAATTTTGGGAATCATCCCCATCAAATCCTCCCAACCTGCTCTGCTCAAGGATCGAAGATAAAACGCCTGGGGAGACTTCAGATCAGAGAAAAGCCTTTCCTTGACCATCACAGGAGGGGCGACAGGAGGGAATCACTTGATATCCGAAAAAGGCCGTCTACTCCGTGATGAGAAGAGGATTGAATTTCGTGTCATGGTCATAGACGTCGATCCCTTCACTCCTTTTCAAAAAACGAATCACGGCATAGGTAAGCGGAGTAATCAATGCTTCGTAAATCGATTTCGCGAGCCACTGGGTGATGATGGCCCGCATCAATGTTCCTGATGGGATGGTTCCGGCGAAGGCCAGGGTGATGAATAGGAGGGAATCCAATCCTTCGCCCACCAGGGTGGATCCTATGGTGCGCGTCCAGAGCCAGCGCCCCCTCGTTGCTATTTTCATCTTTGCCAGGACGTAGGAATTTGCAAATTCCCCGGCAAGATAGGCCAAAAAAGAAGCAAACAAGAGACGAGGGGTATATCCCAGGATACGCTCATAAGCGGCCTGCCCGTCCCAGAAGGATGCCGGGGGAAGGATCTGCCCAAGCCAGAGTGCCCCAACAGCCAGAAAATTACACAAAAACCCGAGCCAAATGACCCGGCGGGCCTGACGGTATCCGTAAACCTCCGTCAACACATCTCCCGTGATGTAACTGAGAGGGAAAACGAGGATTGCCGCGGGGAGTATGAATCCGAAAAGGTTGACCAACTTTACCGCGGCGATATTGGCCGTTATAAGGCAGGTGACGAAAACCGCCGAAATAATAACGAACCAGGGAGAATACACGGCAATGCTGGATTTTGCCTCACGCGGGTTCATAGTAACATCTTTTGGGCGAAGCGATCTTGCCCTTTTTCTTGAGTTCATTGATGATCTTCGAGACCTCCTTGCTCTCGACCCCCACCATTTTGGCCAGGTCACCAGACCGAAGAGGCCTACCCGCCTTCTTCATGGCATCGAGCACCTTTTTTTCCAAATCCATCATTTCCTCCCCAAAAAGAGCATGGCAACGAAACGAGTTGGAAAGGGCCGATCAAAAACCCTGTCCCGCAAATGCCGTTCCTTTCCCTTCAAAGCCCATCCCTGGGAAAGGGCAAGGACATCTATAGGTGGTTTAGGCTCAACCTGCCGGGGAATTCCCTCACGGATGGCGGCTTTAGTTTTTGCTCATCAGGTACCGAACCGCCTTTTCGAGGCCGTCCAGCGTCAACTCAAACATGGGAAAGATCTCCCGGATCACCCCGATGGTTCGCGTATAAGGCCACTCCACCTTCATCTTGGGATTGAGCCATACGCTGTGTGGGAAAGTCTTCGCAATAAAGCGCAACCGCTCGATACTGGGTCTGCCGGAACGTTCCTCCAGGTGAATGGATCCATCGGTAGCCATCAATTCGTAAGGGGCCATGCTCGCGTCCCCCACGATGATGACGCGGGTTTCCGGATCAAGCCGGGCCATTTCGTCCACCTTGAAGGGCTTGTAACGCCTTGGAGGATCCTCCCAGAGGCGATCATAAATGGTGTTATGAAAAAAGTACGTTTTCAAATCCTTGAACTGGGCCCTCGCGTAATTAAACAGGGTCTGGACCACCTCGATATAGGGATCCATGGACCAGCCCCCGTTGTCGATGGCCAGGATCACCTTGAGCCGGTCCTTGAGGCTCCGGTCGAAAACGATCTCGATCTCGCCCGCGTTTTTCATGGTCTGGTAGATGGTCTCATCGATATTGACCTGATCCTTTGGCCCGACCGGGACCATGTTCCGGAGCCGCTTCAGCGCTTCCCCCATCTGTGACTGGGTCAGAGGTCCCTCTTGGGAATAGTCCCTGTACCGGCGATCCATCGCCACCTTGACGGCGGATTTGTTCCCTGAAACACCTCCGACCCTCATTCCGCCTGGATGGTACCCGGAATGGCCCACAGGAGACGTCCCGCCGGTGCCGATCCACTTGTGGCCGCCATGATGGGCCTCGGTCTGTTCCTTCAGGCGATCGAGAAAGTACTGGATCAATTCCTCCGGGGTCATCCCGGACAGTTCCTTTTCGTCCACCCCCAGAGCCCGGGCCAGTTCCTCAGGGCTCTTCAGCCATTCATCGAGCATGGCCCTGGCGATCTCGGACAGTTCGAATTCGTCCGGATCTTCGAGTTCGGCCCCCTCAAAGTGATGGGCGAACACCTGATCGTAAAGATCGAAATACCGCTCACTTTTCACCAGGATAGCACGGGCGGCGGTATAAAAATCATCGATGGAGTTAACGAGCCCCATGCTCAAGGCCTTTTGCAGCCTGAGAAATGAGGTGGGCGACACCGGGATTCCCACCTTCTTCAAAGTATAAAAAAATTCTGTAAACATCGCTCAAGTCAGCATTCTGATAGTTTTTTGGAGCATCTTTCTCCCTTCCGAGCGAGAAACACCCAGATCCCTTGAGAAACCTACAGCCTGAAACGCGCTGCGCTGTTCTGGGCGACCATGTAATCAGGGCTTTTTTTGAAAAGAACCCCCAGATAGGGCACTTCTCCCTTGACCAGGTCCTTGACCCGGAAATCAGGATCAGCCCGCAAGGCCCGGATCCAGTTGATTAATTCCCGTGTGGCCGGCTTTTTCTCGATGCCCCGGATATCCCTCAACCGGTAAAAAGTCTTGATAGCGTTCTCCAGAAGATCTCTCGATATGTCAGGAAAATGGACCTCGATGATCTGCCGCATCATGTCGGGATCGGGGAAGGCGATGTGATGAAAATTACACCGCCCCAGGAAGGGATCCGATAAATCCTTTTTTGCATTGGAGGTTATGATGATTACGGGCCTATGCTTGGCCTTAATGGTCTTGTCGATCTCGATGATATCAAACTCCATCTGATCAAGCACATCCAGCATGTCATCTTGGAAATCCGTATCCGCCTTGTCGATTTCATCGATCAGCAGGACGACACGCTCCTCCGAAACAAAGGCCTGCCCGATCTTTCCCATCTTGATATAGTCTTCAATATTGCTGACATCACGGGAGGAATCACCGAAACGGCTGTCGTTCAATCGAGTCAGGGTGTCGTATTGGTAAAGGGCGTCGATAAGCTTCATGCTCGATTTTACGTTCAGCACGATAAGGGGCATATTAAGGGCCTCTGCAATGGCATGGGCCAACATTGTTTTCCCGGTCCCCGGCTCTCCCTTGAGGAGGAGGGGCATCTCCAGCGCCATGGAAATATTGACGATCTTGGCCAATTCTTCGTCCAGAACATATTTTGACGCTCCGCTGAATTGCTTGGTGGTAACGTGATTCTCGGAATTCATAGCTTGACTCCTTGCTGTGAAATCTTTTTCCACTTTTTGGGGGAAAAACAGGCATTTCCGAATGCCTTGAAATAATCGGTCTATTCCTTCAAACAAAAGAGAGCTTTGAAAAACGTTCAATCTTGTCCAAGGTCAAAATTGAGCATTTTTCAAAGGTCTCGGTTTGAGCCTTACGCAGCTTGCCCGCCGTAGCCGTGACGTAGGCGGAAGATTTCGGCAAAAGGGGGCGTTTTTCAAATGTCTCAGATTGCAACAAATTGAAATAACACAACAAAAGCAAAGAAAAAAGCCCCAAAATGCGCAAAAAGAATCAAAAACCGATTCCGCTTATGCACTCCGGTATCAAGCATCTCCGGGCCAAAGAATTGGACCGGGCAGGTAAGATTTCTGACTCATTACCATCACGGACATTGTATTGCAAGACCTTTCCCACGGTGTAAAGGAGCGGTTCTGCAGTGAGAAGTATTGGCCATAACCTTTTTCCACAATCTCCTGCCTTCGTCACGGCTACGGCGTAACAAGCTCCGTCAACCCGCCAGAGGCGGGTAAATCTGTAAGATTCCTTGTTCCCGCCTGTAGGGTGGAATGCGAAACCCATTGATTTTCTTAAGCTTACATGGAAATCTCATTTCTAGAACCGGGAGCCCTCTGCCCAGCAGCGGAACTGAGCACCCGAAGGACTCGAAGGAGAGTGGAAACATGGTGAGAGCCCCAAATTAATAAATTGATAGGCATCGGCCGATTAATATATGAACCGAAGAGCTATATCCTGTTAAATCCATCCCGTTTTTATAGGAGAATATTATGCCCCTGGGTTTTCAATCTCTCAATCACGGGACCATCGCTTTCGGCTTTTTCAATATCGACACAGATCTGCTCCTCCTGGAACACTATTTCCTTTTTGCCCCTGAGTTCTGCGAATACATGGTGCAGGCCTCTCGGGAGGAGAAAATTCGGTTCGATTTTTCCTGGGAAGTATATGATATCCCTGCTCCAGACCGAATCGGGGACCTTGCAGGGGCGATTCACGGGACCCACTATGTGGGATTCATCGGGGAAGTCTACCGCTTGTTTCCCTTTCCGGACAGGCAGGAGGAATTCAAGCAAAAACCCGGTGGATACCAAAACCGATCCCGCATAGAACCCCTGATCCAGGATTATGCAATCAAAACGACTATTCCCTTCCAGGCGGATCAGGAGAAAAACACCGTTTCCATCGGAGAATACATCTTCGAGAAAACCGTCTTTCACGAACTGGTCCGCTATGTATGGCTTGGGGGCTACCCCAGATGGCGGGATGGGATTCGGCCGGATTATGTCGAGGACATGAGATCCATAATCGTTCATCAACCCGGGTGGTTGTTTACCGGTCTACGCCTGGAAGACGATTTGGAAGAGGGTACCCACTAACGAGGTGTTGAAAAACACAGCGAGCGCAGTTTGTTTTCGACAGCCTGCTAAATCGGCATAAGAAGTATATCCATATTCAGGGAAAACCAAGGCGCGTTCCCCCTGAACCAGTGTGTAAAGATTTGAATCATGTCTCTCTTACGAGCGCATTCAGGGTCAACTTTTTACATTTGACCGGAAAATCCCTTTCTTTTATATTCCAAGCAAGAGAGGCACCGAAAAAAAGGATATGACGATGCCTGAAAGAAACCGGGAGAAGGCCCTTATTGTCCACAACGGACACCCCTCCTTTCTTTCTCTCCTCGAAAGCCAGTTGGTCTCCGCCGGTTTCGATGTTCACGTCATCACAGAATCGGACAAGGGCTTGCGTTTTTTCCAAGACAACCTCCCGGCTCTCGTTGTCCTGGACAGCCGCCTCCAGCCGATCCCATGGGAAACATTCTGCCAGAACATCCGTCACCATCCGGAAGGAAGATACGTAACGATTCTCCTCACCAGCCCTTCCCCCGAGCCTGAACTGCTTAAAACAGCGATCGACCATGGAGTCAACCACCTTCTGGATCCGGAAGAAAACCCCCAGGCCCTTGAGGCCTGGATCCTCTGGGCCCGGAAGATGGTAGAGTATCAGGCGGACTTGAAACACTCATGCGTTAAGCTGGAGGCGATCGAAAAGGAGATGTCCTCCTTGAACATTCAACTGGAGACATCTCTCAGCCGAGCCAACAAGATGGCCGTGGAGGCTGAACTTGCCTACCTTGAGCTTGACCAGATCTTCAAAAACGCCGCAGGGGGAATACTGGTTGTTAATACCTCCGCCAAGGTCCTACGATACAACGAGGCCTTCCTTAAAACCACCCGGCTGGACCGGCGTGAAATGGAAGGGAAAAAATGTTTTGAGGTGTTCAAGCTGCCCCTTTGCCATACCCCACAATGCCCTTTGAACCACATCCGCAAGGGCAAAAAGCGGGTTGAACAAGAGGTTGAATGGCGATCGCCCGATGGAATCATCCTTTACTTCCTGCTTGTTTCTACTCCCCTGAGAGGACCAGACGGAGATCTCATAGCCATGGTGACCAACGTTACCGATATCACCGGAAGAGTCACCGCAGAGCAAGCCCTCAGAAAAAGTGAAGAGCAGTTCAGGCTGGTTGTTGAGAAAGCCCCCTTCGGGCAAACCATCGTCGGGAAGGATCGAAAGGTGGAATACGTGAACCCCAAATTCTCTGAGATCTTCGGGTATTCCCTGGAAGAACTTCCTGATGAAAAAACATGGTTGAAGGGGGCTTACTGCCCCCGATCCATTGATACGGCCGACCGCGGGATACCGGATCAGTCGGGGGAGAGAGAAAAAGCAGACCAAGAAGGAGAGCGGATCTTCAAGGCGGTATGCAAAGACAATTGCGAGAAGATCGTCACTATCGAAGAAGTGGACCTCGGGGACGAGCGGAAGGTTGTCACCTATGTGGACGTGACCGACAGGATCCGGGCCGAGGAAGCCCTACGAGAAAGCCAGCGGAGATACAGGGAACTGAGTATCATCGATGATCTTACCGGGCTGTTCAACAAGAGGCATTTCAACCACACCCTGAATAACGAAATCAACAGGGCACGGCGTTATAAGCATCCTCTTTCTTTGATCTTGATGGACATCGACGATTTCAAACATTTCAACGACACTTACGGCCACCCCAAAGGAGATCAAGTCTTATCCACCATGGGAAAGATCATCCAGGAAAACATCCGCCAAAGCGATTCGGGGTTTCGTTACGGAGGAGAAGAGTTCGTGGTCATCATGCCTGACACGGACGGAAACGGGGCTGTGGTGCTGGCGGAAAGGATCAGGAAAAAATTCGCATCCATTCCCTTTCAGCCGACAAGGGATCAGACCGTCAGGAAAACCGTAAGCATCGGGGTAGCCGAGTATCTTGGGGATGAAGAGGCAAAGGAATTTCTGGCAAGGGCGGACGAGAACATGTACCGGGCCAAAAAAACGGGGAAAAACCGGGTTATCTTCTCTTGAACTCCAGGTTCCCGGGCCCCCTCAATTTCCGAAACGCTCCGATACGAGCCTTTGAACCTCCCCCCATCGATGGCAGGCCACCCTGTGGCCGGGCTGCACCTCTGAAAGCGGTGGTTCCTCCTCGCTGCATAGTTCAAGGCTGAAAGGGCATCGAGTATGAAACCGGCATCCCGCAGGGGGGTCAATAGGGCTCGGGACGTCACCGGCAAGGACGATCCGATGGGGTTTGTGATCCACGTCGGGAATGGGGATCCCGGAAAGAAGGGCATGGGTATAGGGATGAAGCGGTGAAGAAAAGAGGTTATCCGTGCGCGCGATCTCGACTATTTTCCCGAGGTACATAACCGCTGTCCGGTTGCTGACGTATTTGACCACAAGAAGATGATGGGTGACAAAGAGATAAGTCAAATGCAGGGAATCCTGCAAGGACTTTAGGAGGTTCAGGATCTGGGCCTGGACGGAAACATCAAGTGCGGATGTTGGCTCATCAAGCACAATAAACTCCGGGTCCGTGGCGATGGCCCGGGCCACAGCGATCCGTTGCCTCTGGCCCCCTGAAAACTCATGGGGGTATCGGAGAAGATGATCTTTTGTGAGGCCCACCAGGTAAAGGAGCTCTACGACTCGATCCTCAAGGTCCCGTCCCTTCAGACCGTTCTGGGCCTTGATAGGTTCGGAGATGATGTGTTTGATCAGCATTCTCGGGTTGAGGGAAGTCGTGGGATCCTGGAAAACCATCTGCAGCCTTCCGCGGATGCCAAGCCTCTTCATGGAAGATCTTCTGAGGGAAGTAATATCAATCGCCTTGGCCTGACCTTCACCTTTCCCGTAATAGTAAACTTTGCCGCCGGTGGGGTCGTGGAGCCTGATTATTGCCTTTCCCGCCGTCGTCTTTCCGCAACCGGATTCCCCCACAAGCCCCAGGCACTCGCCCCGGTAGATATCAAGGTCAATGCCGTCAAGGGCTTTCACCCTATTTACCTCACGGTGGAGGATCCCGCCTAAAATGGGATAGTGTTTCCTCAGACTTTTTAATTCCAGTAGTTTTTCCATGTCAGCTTACCTGATCACCTTCCAATTTATCAGGCCGGGGAATTCAACGCCTTTGCCTGATGACATGCAACCAAGTGCCCGCCCCCCATGTCTACCATGTCCGGCATCTCCCTGGAGCATTTCTCCACCCTCACGGGGCATCTCGGGTGAAAGCGGCAGCCCCCGGGAGGTGACACCAGGTTGGGCACATTTCCTTCTATACTCCTCAGCCTTCCCTCCATGGAAAATTTCGGTACGGCATCAAGGAGGGCCCTGGTATAAGGATGAAGGGGATTCCTGAAAAGGGGTTTTACATCCGCCACCTCGCATACATTCCCGGCGTACATCACCCCTACCCGATCGCATGTCTCGGCCACCACCCCGAGATCATGGGTAATGAGAAGGATTGAAGATATTTCTTCTTTCTTCAGTTTCCGAAGCAGGTCCAGGATCTGGGCCTGGATCGTAACGTCAAGGTTTGAGGTGGCCTCATCGGCTATGAGCAGCACCGGGCTGCAGGCCAAGGCCATGGCGATCACGATCCTCTGTTTCATCCCTCCCGAAAGGTTATGGGGGTACCTGTCCACCACCTGTTCGGGGTTCGGGATATCCAGGGCGGATATGATCTCCACGGAGCGACGTCGGGCCTCCCTTTTGAGGGCCTTCTGCCATCTACTGACAAACGGGACCTTTCCGAGAAACCTGCACAAGGGGTCCCCCGGATCCTTCGCCGCCCTGGCGTAAAGGAACATCAGCCATTTGCCGTAAATATCGGAGGTTCGGCCCTTTCCGGCCTTCAAGTCGTCAAGGACCTTTTCATACATCTCCTTTTTCCGGTGAAAGAGAAAGCTCTCCGCAACCTGGTCTCCGATGGACATAATGGGGTTCAGGGCCGCGTTAGGCTCCTGAAATATCATCGAGATCTGGTCTCCCCTCAGCTCCTCCATGTATGCCTCTGTCTGTCTCAGGAGATCCACTACCTCGCCATCATTCTCCTCCGGATAGAAAAGGATCTTCCCGCTCTCTATCCTCCCGGGCTCCTGGACTATCCGCATCATGGAACGGGCTGTTACGCTCTTTCCGCAACCGGATTCCCCCACAAGGCCGAATGTCGAACCCCGGTCAATCACCAGGCTGACCCGATTGAGGGCCTTTACCACCCCCTCGTAGGTATAGAAATTAGTTACCAGGTCACGTGTTTCTATCAATTGGGCCATCTTGTGTCACCTTCTCCTGATCTTAGGATCAAACGCGTCCCTCAGGGCGTCTCCTATCAGGTTCCAAGAAAGCACGAACAAAACGATACAAAGGCCTGGGAAGGCGATCGTGTACCAATATTTCAATGGATCACCCGGAGGCCCGATTATGTAATTTCGGGCCAAGGCCACCATCTGGCCCCAGTCCGCATAACCCTTCGGCGCTCCCAGGCCCAGAAAACTCATGAATGCCGCCATGATGACCATGGACCCGATATCCATGGTGGCAATGACCAGGACAGGGTAAATACCATTGGGCAAAATGTGGCGCATCATGATCCTGAAATGAGAAACCCCCATCACCTTAGCCGCCTGCACGTAATCCAAGTCACGCAATGTCAGGATACTCGAACGCATGACTCTGACATAGACACGCCACTCTACCATAGCCAGGGCGATCATCACATTCTCCAGCCCTCTACCGAAGGCGACGATAATAGCCATGGTGAGAACAAGCAGAGGAATGGCGAAGGCGATATCCACGATGCGCATAAGGATCTCATCCACCAATCCGCCGAAGTATCCGGCGATAAGACCTAGGGTAATCCCCACGATACCAGCGATCCCGACGACGACGAATCCGATCTTGAAGGCCGTTCGGGTTCCCCATATCACCCCGTAGAAGATATCGTACTGCCCGGTGGTTGTCCCGAAGACATGGTCTTTTCCCGGGGGCTTGGGTGTGGGTGAAAATCCCTTGTGGGGCATCATATAAGGATTGTGGGGATATTTCGGCGGAGCGATGAGGGGAGCGGAGACGGCTATCCCCGTGAAGAACAGGAGGAGAGAGAATCCGATAAGGGCGGAAGGATTCCTGAATATCCTGTAGAGAGTGAACTTGAGTTCCTTGATGCGTGGATGAGGGTCGCCCATGATTCACTCCTCCTCAGGTGAGCCGGATCCTGGGATCGATGGCGGCATAAAGGATATCAATCGCCAGGTTAGTAATCACATAGACCATACCGAAAAAAAGGCATACCCCCATCAAGACCGGGATGTCGAGGGAGATGGCCGATTGGGCGAGCCACCAGCCGATTCCCCGCCTGTTGAATATGATCTCTACCGAGATGCTCCCCTCCATGGAAAAGGCTACCAACCATCCCGCAACGGTTACGACTGGAATCAAGGCATTCTTCCTGGCATGTTTGAAATACACCGTCTTCTTGTCCGCACCCTTGGCCCGGGCGGTGATGACAAAATCTTTCGAAATCTCTTCAATCATGCTCGAGCGCATGACCCGCATGAGCAAGGCCACCACGACCACCACCTGGGTCAACACGGGCATGGCAAGATGCCTGAGGGCGTCCAGGGTTATGTCCAGCCTTCCGTTCAGGAGGCCGTCGATGGTATACATCCCGGTGTACACCTTGAACTTGTCGGGATTTTTGAGGATGAACATCTGGATATGGTCGCTTATGATTCCAGGTGGAAAGACCGAGAAATAGCCGTAAAAAAGCATGAGCATGATAAGGGCGAACAGAAAGGTGGGAAGGGACCAGCCGATAATGGCAAAGATACGGGTTGAGTGGTCGATCCAGGTGTCCTTATGGATGCCGGCCTGGGTGCCGAGCCAGATGCCTATAATGATAATGAGAGGGATAGCAAACAGGTTCAGCTCGAGTGTAATAGGCAAATAGTACCAGAAGGCATCCCACACCGTATCGGCCGCTACAAAGGACCAGCCGAGGTTTCCCGTGGCGATCTGCTTGAGCCAACGAAAATATTGTATATAGAATGGGTCGTTTAGTCCGTGTTGCTCGATTATCTGGGGGATGTCCTTTACCTGCTGGGGGCTTTCGACATAGGCCATGGCCCTGCGCTCCGGGCTGAAGGTCATAAGGATCCCGAAGATCAGCACGGATACGCCGACCAAAACAAAAATCAGCAAAAAAAGCCTTCTAATGATATAAGCAGTCAAGGATCATCACCCCACGTTGAAGGTCAAAACCGGGGGGCCTGGAAGGCGCCCCCCGGTTTTGATCATGTGTGAATGATAAAGGACTATTCTTTCCACAACCTGTAGAAGAATTCCTCAGCAGGCGGAAACATGGGATTGGGCACGAATCCGTGGACATAATCCCTGTAAGCCCACAACTCCTTTGGCTGGAAAAGGACGATTCCCAGGGCGTCCTTGTACCAGATCTGCTGCAGCTTGTTATAGGCGTCGGCACGTTTTTGGGGATCCACGTTCTCAATCCCGGCCTTCAGCAGTCGATCCACTTCAGGGTTGCTGTAGCCTATATATTTACCGTAAGTGCCGTCGGAACTCATATAAGGATACATGAAGTTATGGGGATCGGGATAGTCCGCGCCCCATCCTATAATGAACACAGGATATTTAAAGGCTCGGATATTGACCATGTAGTCTTTCCACTCCACGTTCCTGACTTCGATTTTGAACTTGGGATTCAGGCTCTCGATGTTTTCCTTCAACATCAGTGCGGCCGCTTCCCTTTCCTCACGGCCGGTATTGTAAGTGATCACCATCTTGAATCCCTTTTTCCAGACTTTCCCGCCCCAGGCCTTTTTCATATACTCTTTGGCCTTGTTCAGGTCAAAATCGTAGACCGGGATGTCCTTGTTGTAATACGCCAGACCTTCCACGAGCGGTGTGGGGGGCATGGTGCAGAGGTTGTTCAGGACTTCCTTTTTGAACGTGTCACGGTCGTAGGCATGCAGAAAGGCCTTTCGTACATTGATATCAGAGAAGAAATCCGGAGGAATACCGTTTCCGTCCAGCTTTCCGCTGCCGATATTATCGTTTCCCGTGGGGTTGATCTTCTGGCAGAACATGGCTCCTGTCACGGCCAACTGGGGCACCTCGTAGACCTTTACACCCTTCATGGCCTTGACTTCGTTCACATAGGGTTTGCCGACGTGAACACGATCCGCGTCTCCGTTTTGCAGCATAAGTTTCCGTGTGCTCCACTCGGGAACGATCTTAACGATGGCGGTCTTTATTTTCGGCTTTGGCCCCCAGTAACCATCAAAACGCTCAAAGACAAACTGATTCCCCGTCTGCCACAACTTCAATTTATATGGCCCGGTCCCGTTGGTTACGGATTGCAGGGGCTCCTTCCCCTCCGGAGGATTATTGTACTTGGCCGCGTGACGGATGTCACCGTCCCAGCATCCCTTGGATATGGCCCACTTTTTGTTGATGATGCAAGAGGCCGAATAACACAGGATCCCCATCAGGGGAGGATAGGGCTTGGGAAGGTGAAGGATGACTTTCTCACCCTTTGCCTCGATGGCCTTATCGATCTTCTCGAAGATCCCCGGGATGATCTTCCCTCCCTTCCGGGTGCTACCGTACCCGGTAAGGGCCTCGAGCAACATCCACATGGGACCGCCTGCAGGGTCGCAGATCATGGCGCGTTTCAGGGAGTAGACCACATCTTCCGGGGTTAATTCCTGGCCCTCGTGGAACTTCACCCCCTTGCGGATTTTAAAGGTGTACGTCTTGCCGTCCGGCGAAATTCCACCGTTTTCCACGGTGGGAACCTCGGTGGCCAGAACCGGCACGAACTTATCTGTATGAGGCCCGTCAAAAAACACCAAGGTCTCATACACGGTCCAAATCTTGTGAGTTCCGGCCACGTCATAGTTCTTCGCAGGATCCAGGGTATCCACTGAGCCGATATCGGCAAGCACGAAGGTATCCGGGTTCTTCACTCCGCCGTATACCGCCGTGGAACCCATCACCCAAAGGAGACCTAAAAACAAAACCAGCAACTTCTTCATGGTCACTCCTTTCTGTTAAAGGTTGACGCCCTCGAGTTCTCCCTCTCCCCCGATGAATTTGGGGGGTTTCCTCTCTTCCATCCACCCAGGCCCAGAGACAGAGACCTTTGAAAAACGCTCCCTTTTGCCCAATCTCGGCGTCAGGCTCAAACCGGGGACCCACCCGTTGGGTGGGGAGTCGTCGCTTCGCGCGGACAAATTTTAATCCTCGAAATACTTCAATGTATGGATGCCTGTCCCGCTTAGTATTCTGAGCGGGATGGTTAAAATTTTCGCCTTCCTTGACCTTGAACAAAATTGAAC
>JAFDEE010000058.1 GCA_019310525.1 Deltaproteobacteria bacterium
TTATCAATAAAATAGCCTTCCTGGGCAGTCATCGCATTCCTGAGATCCGTATTGGCCGAGGCATTATAGGATCTCGCCCGATAGGCATTGAACTGAGGGATGGCAATGGCCGCCAGGATACCGATAATCGCGATGACGATCATCAATTCAATAAGCGTGAAACCTCTTTCATCCTTTTTGGGCAATTTTGTAAACATTTTAATTACTCCTCCTCTGTGTCATAAATTATTGGGTCTTGGGTCCCTAAGGTTCTCTAAAATGGTATCTCTGACGTCTCACCCCCTTCCCCATTCACTTTTTCATTAAAATCATCGAACACCCGGTTATGGTCTTTGATTGGTTGATCATACAAGAGGTGTGCCAAGATGAAGGGGAAAAGGGCAGAAAAAGAATTTTTGACCTATTTTCGAGAAGATAAGCACTTTAAGGCATTCTGGACATGGAATCAAAATGCGCCGCGAAAAATTCAAAGAGACAAAAATTGTCAGGTCAGTGCCATTTTTTGTCAATGATTGCGCTATTCCTGCGGCATGGGTAAATATATTTTCTATCTTTTCGGTGAAAGACGGAAGGCTTTCAAAAGGAGGCGGTGCCCCTTTGATGATCAGGGAGATGAAGCTCTCTGTTTCAAGCAGCAGGGTATTTTGAGTGGAATTGCGACGCGGAGGGGGGAGTTCACTCCTTCATTTTTAATGTACCACAGGCTACATACTGGGTATCCTGGCTAAAGGGGGTGAAGGTGAATGGAGTGGGGGAACAGCCTACAAAGGCCCTCACCCCTTGATTCCCAGTTTTTCAATGCGGTACCTGAAGGAGCGCATACTGAGACCCAAGAGCGTGGCGGCCTTTTGCCTCGATCCATGGGCAAGTTCCAGGGCCTTGAGGATGTATTCCTTTTCGATCTCTTCCATTACCTTGTCAAGCTCGATCCCTTCCCTCCGGAAGAACAATATTCGAGGTCTCCAGGGCCACGCTTCTTTCAATAATATTTTCCAGCTCCCGCACATTGCCGGGGAAGGGATATTCCTTGAGGATGTCCATGGCATAGGCCGAAATCTTCCGTACATCCTTGCCCAGTTCCCGGGAATACTTTTCAAGGAAATACCGGCTTAGCAGGGTAAGGTCCTCCCCCCTCTCGCGCAAGGGGGGCATGGTGATCTGAATGACATTGAGTCTGAAAAACAGGTCCTCCCTGAACCTGCCCTTAATGACCTCTTCTTCAAGGTTCTTGTTCGTGGCAGAGATGAAACGCACATCCACGTGTTTCTCATCCGTCCCCCCTACCGATGTAAAGGTCCGCTCTTGGATAACCCGAAGGAGCTTAACCTGGATTAGAGGGGTGAGTTCCCCGACCTCATCGAGGAAGACCGTTCCACCGTCAGCCGCCTCAAAGAGGCCTTCCTTGTTGGTCGCAGCCCCGGTAAAGGCCCCCTTTCTGTATCCGAACAGTTCGCTTTCTATCAGGTTTTCCGGGATCCCGGCACAGTTGATCACGACAAAGGGTTTGTCTTTTCTTCGGCTCTGCCGATGGATGGCCCTTGCCACGAGTTCCTTTCCGGTTCCACTTTCCCCGATGATGAGGATATTACTCTTAGTCTGGGCGACCCTCTGGATGAGGTCGTAGACCTTTCTCATCTTCGGACTCTCCCCGATCAGGCAACCGAAATGAAAACGACCTTGCCTATCATCGGTTTTCTGCCCTTCTTCCAGGGGTCTCCTGGAACTCAGAGCGTCCTTGATGATTTTTTTAAATTCCTCCACCTTGAAAGGTTTTGGGATGTAGTCGTATGCCCCTTCTCTCATTGCTTCTACGGCGGTTTCGGCGGTGGCGAAGGCAGATATCATGACCACCATGGTCTCAGGATTCAGCTCTTTGGCCTTTTTCAACACTCCTATGCCGTCCACGTCCTTCATCCGGATATCCGTGATAACGAGATCAAAGGCACCGTTTTCCAGGATCTCGCAAGCCCGCTCCCCGCAATCGGCGACGACGACCTCATATCCTTCCCGAGTGAGAAGGATCTCCAGGAATTCCCGCATGCTCATCTCATCATCAACGATCAGGATTCTTTGTTTCCTGTCTCCAGACAATTCTCCCTCCGATCATGGTCAGGATAGCCCGGCCTTTAAATAGGTTGTTCAAGAATGGAGTGTTTTTACTCTTGGACTGAATGTCTGCGGCCGTCAAGACATATTCACATTCCGGATCGACTATGGTCAGGTCCGCGCGCTTTCCCTCCTCGAGAAGGCCTCCCTCTACTCCCAGCAGTTCGGCAGGACGCCGGGAAAGCTTGTAAACGGCCGCCTGGAGACTTAATACACCTTCCCTTACGAGGGCGAGGACCAATGGCAAGGCCGTTTCAAGTCCGATGATGCCAAAGGCGGCCCTTTCGAATTCCACGTTCTTTTCAAGGTCACTGTGGGGGGCATGATCCGTAGCGATCACATCTATAATATCCTCCGAAAGTCCAACCTTGATCGCTTCGACGTCCTCCGGACGTCTCAAAGGTGGATTCATTTTCGCCATCGAACCCATCTTTTCAACGGCCCGGTGATCCAGGGAGAAATAGTGTGGCGCGGTTTCCGCAGTCACCGGGAGCCCTTCTTCCTTGGCCCTTTTTATCAAGGCCACCGAACCGGCCGTGCTTACATGGGCTATATGAACCGGGCACTTCGTAAGCCTTGCGAGACAAATTTCCCTGAAAACCATGATTTCTTCGCTCTCAGCAGGAATACCCTTAAAACCCAATCGCCTGGAAATCTCCCCTTCATGCATGACACCTCCAGCGGAAAGGCTTCTATCCTCGCAGTGGGAGATGATCACCAAGCCATGCTCTTTGGCCCTTTCCATAGCAAGGCGCATCATCCCGCTGTCCCTGACGGGAAAGCCGTCATCCGAAATTCCTACTGCTCCTGCACTCCGAAGTTCACCGAAATCGCTCAGGGATTGACCTTTTTGCCCTTTCGTTACGGCTGCAATGGGGAATACGCGGGCAAGGCCGGCCTCCCATGCTCTTTCCAGGATAAAACCCGTCACCTCGCCGCTGTCATTTACGGGATCCGTGTTGGGCATGCATGCAAGGGCTGTGAACCCACCGGCTACTGCAGCCTGTGCGCCTGTGGAGATTTCCTCCTTGTGCTCCTGGCCCGGTTCCCTCAGGTGAACGTGCATATCAATCAGGCCGGGAAAAACCATCATGCCTGAGGCATCGATGATTTCAACTGAAGCACCGCTTATCCCGGACTCACCCCAAGGGACGATCCGTATAATTTGATCATCTTCTACAAGGATGTCTCGCGGAAGCACCTTGCCCTTTTTCAAATCGACCAGATCACCACCCTTGATGAGTATCGCCACTGTATTACCTCTTTCTTTCAAATCCAGTGTACTTCAGCCTGCCGTCCATCCGAGGATTCACCCTGTACACTCTCGACAAAAAAGCCTCCTTGGCGGACAGGCCGACAAGGAGGCTATGATCAGCACCACATGCAAATCATGGGTCATCTCAATATGTTGTATTTTTCGTATTCAGTGCCTCATTTAACATACTAATGGGCTTATCTTCACACCAGGCCCCGGGCCGGGGAAAATGATCCTCAGGAAAGCTTTATTCCTTATCCGAATTTTCCTGAGCCGAAGACCCCTCATTTTTCTCCGGTTGGACCTCTTCTTTTTTCACCGCCTTTTCGAGCTGGCCTTTCGGTTCCGCGCCCTCTTTTCCTTTGCTCTTCTTCTTGGTGCTCGAATCCTTTCCTGGCAATAGCTGGATGATCGAAACTGGGGCGGCATCTCCTTTCCGAGTCCCTTTCTTGATTATTCGGACATATCCACCCTGACGATCCAGATACCGATCTTTGATCTCGCCAAACAGTTTGTGAACGGTGGCCTTGTCCTGCAGGTAACCCAGGGCCTTCCGCCTGGCATGCAAGTCCCCCCTTTTGGCCAGGGTTATCATCTTTTCCGCCAAAGGCCTCACTTCCTTGGCCTTCGCATCGGTGGTCACCAGCTGTTCGTGTCGGAAAAGCGACGTGACCATGTTCCTCAACATCGCCCTCCGATGGCTTGAAGTCCGACTGAGTTTCCTTCCGGCTTTTTGGTGTCTCATTGGTCAGGGTTCCCTTCTTTTTCCTCTTTATCGGTTCCCAGCTTCATCCCGGGGGGAGGGAAATTATCCAGTTTCATCCCAAGAGAAAGGCCCATTTCTTCCAGTATCGTTTTGATTTCGTTGAGCGATTTTCTTCCAAAATTCTTGGTCTTCAACATTTCGGGTTCAGTCTTTTGAACCAGCTCTCCTATGAGGGTAATATTGGCATTCTTAAGGCAGTTGGCCGAACGAACGGAAAGCTCAAGCTCGGATACGGGCCTGAAGAGGTTCTGATTCAATTTCTCCTCTTCCTTCTCCTCTTCAACGATCTCGGGCTCTTCTTCTTCCTCGAAATTGATGAAGGGAGTCATTTGCTCCTTCAATATCTTCGCTGCGTACGCGACGGCATCCTCCGGCGCCACACTTCCATCGGTCCAGACTTCGAGCGTGAGTTTGTCATAGTCCGTGATTTGTCCCACCCTAGCGTTGGTAACAACGTAATTTACTTTCCTGATAGGAGAAAAGATGGCATCAATGGGAATAACGCCGATGGTCTGCTCCCCTCCCTTGGCAGCCTCGGCGCTCAGGTAGCCCTTACCCATCCTGACGACCATCTCCATATTCAACTTCGCTTCCTTGTTTAAGGTGGCGATATGCTGGTCTGGATTCAGGATCTCGACGAGTCCGTTCGTCTCGATTTCAGCGGCCGTAACGTTCCCTTCTCCCTCATGGGAAAGGTGAATAACAGCCTCTTCCTGATCTACCAGCCGTAGCTTGATTTCCTTGAGATTCAAAATGATATCCGTGACGTCTTCCAGTACGCCGGGCAGCGTGGAAAACTCGTGCACGACACCATCGAATTTTACCGACACGATAGCCGATCCCTGCAACGATGAAAGCAGGATCCTTCGCAGAGAATTCCCTATGGTAATCCCAAAACCCCGCTCCAAGGGTTCACATATGAATTTCCCATAGGTACTCGTATGGCTGTCCTCTTCGATGGTGATACTTTTGGGTTTTATAAGTTCCCGCCAGTTTCTTGCTTTTAGATCAGCCAATAAAATCCCTCCAATGCATTGTTGTTATGGCCCGGTGAATCCTCAACACCTAGGCCCCTTAAAAAGAAGGATATCTCTAACGACTAACGGGATTCACGAGACACCGGGAAATAAACGCAGTTTACTCTACTTGGAATACAATTCGACAATTAGCTGCTCCTGGATAGGCATCGTCAGGTCTTCACGGCTGGGCATAGCCTTGAAGACGCCCCGGAACCGTTCCTTGTCCACTTCCATCCAGCTCGGGATTCCCCGGCGTACCACTGTCTCCATGGCTTCCTTGATGGCATTCACTTCTCGACTCTTCTCTCTAACCTGTATAACATCTCCGACCTTTACCTGGTAACTCGGAATATCCACTTTCCTGTTATTGACTTCGAACAAGCCATGTCTAATATATTGCCTC
Source organism: Deltaproteobacteria bacterium (assembly GCA_019310525.1). NCBI lineage: Bacteria > Pseudomonadati > Myxococcota > Myxococcia > Deltaproteobacteria bacterium. Next base: position 5,550 of record JAFDEE010000058.1, read on the forward strand.
GCCTGATTGCGTGAAGCGGCAAAACCCATGCGATATACTACATTGTCAAGTCTGCATTCCAGTAAAAGCAATAAATTCGTGCCGGTAATGCCCTTCTGTTTTTCAGCGCGCTCGTAATACCGTTTGAACTGTCTCTCAAGAACCCCGTAAATTCTTTTGACTTTTTGCTTTTCGCGAAGCTGGAGATGATAGTCGGAGAATTTCCCTCCCCTTCTCTGTCCATGCTGGCCGGGGGCGTAAGGACGTCGCTCAAATGCGCATTTATCCCCGAAACATCGATCTCCTTTCAAGAACAGTTTGAGATTCTCGCGCCTGCACAATCTACATGAAGCACCCGTATATCTGGCCAAAACAGGCCCTCCTTCTTATTATCTTTTTCAGTGCAGCCTCGAAGCGCTTCCAAACGCTTTGACCGCTTTATTGTTCCTGTCCAGGGGGATTGTTATCCTCTTCGGAAGACCTTCCTGTATCTTACACCCTTCTTCTCTTCGGAGGCCGGCACCCATTGTGGGGAATGGGCGTGACATCCCTGATCACAGTCACGGTAAACCCATCGGCCTGCAATGCCCTAATTGCAGCCTCCCGTCCCACTCCCGGCCCCTTGACCCTTACTTCCGCGGAACGAAGTCCGTGTTCCATGGCCTGCCTCAGTGCATCCTGGGCGGCCAGTTGGGCGGCAAAAGGAGTGCTCTTCCTCGAACCCTTGAACCCCTGCCGTCCCGCGCTCGATGAGGCGATGACGTTTCCGTTCGGGTCGGTGATGGTCACAATGGTGTTGTTGAAAGTCGATTGGATATGAACGATTCCGGTAGGAACGTTCTTCTTTTCTTTTTTGGCTTTGCCTCTTCTGCGTACTTTCTTAACCATGGTCCTTCCTCAGGTTCCTATTTCTTTCTTTTCCCCATGACAGCCCTGCGCGGACCCTTCCGGGTCCTCGCATTGGTGCTTGTCCGTTGACCTCTCACAGGCAGACCTTTCCTGTGCCTCAGCCCCCGATAAGCGCCGAGATCCATCAATCGCTTGATGTTCATGGAGACTTCACGCCTGAGGTCACCTTCCACCCGGTATTTCTCGTCGATGATTTTTCTTATTCGGGTAACCTGCCCTTCGGTCAAATCATTCGACTTTGTGTCCCAGTCCACTTGCGCTTCGTCCAGTATCTTTTGCGCGCTGGTCCGACCTATCCCGTAAATATAGGTCAGGGCGATCTCAATTCTCTTTCCCCTGGGTAAATCTACGCCTGCTATTCTTGCCAAATCAAAACTCCATTTCGTTTGTTCAGAGTTTCTTCTTCGTCATCCCCGCACTAATCTTCTGAAAGGGCAACGATATCTCGTCATCCCTGTCTCTGTTTGTGGCGCGGATTTTCGCAAATGACCCGCAAGACTCCCCGTCGCCTTATGATCTTGCACTTGTTGCAAATTTTTTTTACAGAAGCACGCACTTTCATGACCGAAATTCCAATCTTTTGAGGTATTTTATTTCCCTCGATAGGTAATCCTTCCCCTGCTCAAGTCATAGGGAGACAATTCGAGGGAGACCCTGTCTCCGGGTAAGATTTTTATGAAGTGCATCCTCATCTTTCCCGATATATGGGCCAAAACGCGGTGTCCGTTCTCCAGTTCAACGCGAAACATTGCGTTGGGCAATGTCTCAACCACCGTTCCCTCCACCGAAATGGTATCCTCTTTTGACATATAACCTTCTTGCCTAATAGGTTAAACACCGAAAAAGAATTCGCTAATGAGATCTCTTTCTTTTATCGAACCCTACCGAATCCTTTCCGCATAAACCCCTCGTAATGCCTGGTCAACATATGGGACTCGATCTGGTTGGAGGTATCCATGGCCACACCGACCACGATTAAAAGGGCAGTCCCGCCGAAGTAGAAAGGAACATTCAATTTATATATTAATATCTGCGGCAGGATGCATACGGCTGAAACATAGATCGCCCCACTGAACGTAATACGGGTCAGGACCCGATCAATATATTCCGCCGTATTCTTTCCGGGCCTTATCCCTGGAATGAAACCTCCGTATTTTTTCATGTTATCGGCCACATCCACGGGATTGAAATGCACGGCCGTATAAAAATAACAGAAGAAGACAATAAAAATCACATAAATCAAGATATAGACCGCATGCCCTGGGGAGAGGAGGTTAACCACCATCTGGAGCCACGGCGTCTCTTTAACGTTGAGAAAATTGGCGATGGTTGCAGGAAACATGATAATAGAAGATGCAAAAATCGGCGGTATGACGCCAGCGGTATTTATTTTAAGGGGTAAGTGAGTGCTCTGCCCACCATACATCTTTCGCCCCACCACCCTCTTTGCATATTGAACCGGTATCCTACGCTGGGCCCTCTCGACGAATACAATGAATCCCACCACACCAATCATCATGGCGACGATGATGGCCATGAAAAAAGGGCTCATCTCACCACTACTCATCAAACGCCAGGAATTGAGAACGGCGGATGGAAATCGTGCCACAATTCCCGCAAAAATGATCAAGGAGATACCGTTTCCTATTCCCCTCTCGGTGATCTGCTCTCCGAGCCACATCAAGAAGGCGGTTCCTGCCGTTAAAGTGATGACAGCGAGAATCCTGAATCCCCAGCCTCCTACTGGAACCACCATGATTCCACCCGGACTGCTCATCCGCTCAAGACCGATAGCTATTCCGAAGCCCTGGATCATGCTCAGGAGAACGGTCCCGTATCTTGTATATTGGGTGATCTTTTTCCGCCCCTGCTCCCCTTCCTTCTTCAATTTTTCCAGGTAAGGGATAACCACCGTGAGGAGTTCAAGGATAATGGAGGCACTGATGTATGGCATGATCCCAAGGGCCATCACGGACATCCTGCGCAGTGCGCCGCCGGAGAACATGTCAAAGAGCCCGAACAACGTCCCCTGCCTCTCACTGAAGAAGGCGGACAACGCCGCGCCATCAATGCCCGGTGTAGGAATGTGGCACCCAAGCCGGTAAACAGCCAACATCACCAGAGTGAATAAAATCCGCTTTTTCAACTCCGGGATCTTGGCAATGTTCTGAACGCCGTGTATCATCTTAATCTCTTGTTCGCTCCTCTGGCTCTGGTTATGTATGAGGGCTAATAAAGCAAGGGCGTCCCGCAGTTCAACAGGGCTCTGTCACATCTCTCTTTCCTTCGACCCTCAGCCTCTTTTTATATATTTTCTTCACTTCCACCAAATTTTCCTGGTGAGAAATGAAGTCTCGGTGCGGTCATATCGGAGATAAAAACCCGACCACGATACTACATTATTTCGACTTTCCCACCAGCAGCCTCGATTTTCTCCCTGGCGGTCCGGCTTGCCTTGTGCACCTTGATAGTCAACGGGTGCCCGATTTCCCCATCTCCCAGGAGTTTGATTCCGTCCCGCACCTTCTTGATAACTCCTGCCGCCTTGAGGGCATCCACATCGATCGTTGCATTCGGTTCAAAACGCTCAAGGCTCTTAAGATTGACCAACGTATAGTGTTTCTTGAAGATATTTGTGAATCCCCTCTTAGGAAGCCTTCTCTGCAAGGGCATCTGGCCGCCTTCAAATCCGCGTCCTATTTTTCCGCCCGACCGGGCCTTCTGCCCTTTGTGCCCGCGGCAGGCCGTCTTTCCATGCCCTGAACCAGGGCCCCGTCCTACCCTTTTCCTTTTTTTCTTCGCTCCGGCCGATGGTGAAAGATCTTGGATCCTAATCATTTTTCATTACCTTATATCTTGCGGGCTATTTCTCTATTCTCACCATAAAGATAACCTTATTTATCATTCCCCTTATGGGGGCGGTATTCTTCACAGTTACAGTCTTGTGTAATTTCGTCAAACCGAGACCTTTCAGGGTTTCTCGGATTTTCTTGTTTTTACCGATACCGCTTTTTACTAGCGTTACTTTGATCGTTTCTGTCATGGCAATTACTCTTCTTCCGCGTCGGCTTTGATCATCGACCGATCTCATCCACGGCCTTACCTCGAGCCCTGGCGATTTCTTCAGGATGCCGTAATTCCGTCAATCCCCTCAAAGTAGCCTTCACCAGGTTGTGGGAATTGTGGGATCCCAGGCATTTGGTAAGGATATTCTGAACCCCCACCGCCTCGAGAACCGCCCTCACCGCACCCCCGGCTATCACGCCGGTTCCCGGGCCAGCCGGTTTCAGCAACACTTTTCCAGCCCCCCACCTTCCGATGATCTCGTGAGGGATAGTCCCATTAACGACCGGTACAGGCTTCATATCTTTTCTGGCGCGTTCGATTCCTTTTCGAATCGCTTCCGGCACCTCGTTGGCCTTACCCAGGCCGCCTCCGACCTTTCCCTTCCCGTCTCCAACGACCACAATGGCGCTGAAACTGAAACGACGGCCGCCTTTGACCACCTTGGCCACCCTGTTGATATGAACCACTTTCTCGATAAGTTGGACTTCGTCTTCTTCTTTGTACAATGGGCTTCTCCCTTGAAATACTGGATCTGCGTCGTGAATCACCAGGGCATTAAAATCCGTCTAGAAATCCAGCCCGTGGTTTCTGGCCGATTCCGCCAGTGTTTTCACACGACCATGATACAAAAAACCATTCCTGTCAAAAACCACCTTTTTTATTCCCTTTTCAAGAGCCCTCTTGGCGATCATTTCGCCGACGATGGCTGCACCTTCCTTGTTTCCACCTTTTCCGGACACCTGATCCCGCAGATCCTTGGAAAGGGAGGAAACGGAAAGTAAAGTCTTACCCACTTCATCATCGATGATCTGGGCGTATATATGCTTTGCACTCCTGAAGACGGACAATCTCGGTCTGCCTGTCCTGCCCTTTACTCTGACCCTGATCCTTTTTTTTCTTCTCTCCCGTGCTTTTGCTCTCGATATGGCACTCATTTTTTGTCTATCCTGCACCTGAGTTCAAATATTGGAATAACAGGTCCGTCTTCTTTCCAGATTTACTTGGCCCCCGTTTTTCCAGCTTTTCTTCTGATCATCTCATCTGCGTACTTGATGCCTTTACCTTTGTAAGGTTCTGGACTTCTAAAACTACGGACCTTCGCAGCGGTTCTGCCGAGAAGTTCTTTGTCGATACCCTTTAACTTCACCCGCGCCTTTTCAATCTCGGCGGTGATGCCCTCCGGAAGTTCATATTCAATGGGATGGGAATAGCCCAAGTGAAAAGTGGCGGTCCTCCCGGACAATTCAGCTCGATAACCGACACCAACAATCTCGAGAACCCTCTCGAACCCCTTGCTCACCCCCGTAACCATATTGGCTACCAAAGCCCTGTAAAGGCCGTGTAAGGACTTGGATTCCTTTGTATCATCTTTTACAGTGAGGGTAATTTGATCATTATTTATATTCACACTTATTTTAGGATCAATGGTCCTTTTCAATTCGCCCAAAGGGCCCTTCACGAGGATTGAATCCCCTTTAATTTCAACCTTGACATCCTTTGGTATCGGAATAGGCTTCTTGCCTATGCGAGACATTGGTTTCCTCCCATCTATGGGCTCAGCGTTCTCCCATCTCTCGGTTCGCCAGGCCTTCTTACCACACGGAACAAAGTATTTCTCCCCCAACCCCGACTTTTCTCGCCTGCTTGTCCGTCATAACTCCCTTTGATGTGGACAGGATGTTGATTCCGTATCCATTCAGGACCAGAGGAATCTTGTCTCGTTTGGCATATACGCGGCAACTAGGTTTGCTGATCCGCTTAAGGCCGACGATTACGCTTCTCCCCTTCTCGTCGTATTTCAGGAAAACACGGATAATTCTCTGCTTACCGTCGGAGAACACCTTGAAATTTCTAATAAATCCTTCACTCTTCAATATCTTGGCGATATTGATCTTCACGCCTGAACTCGGTATATCCACACTTTCAAAGGACGCCATGATGCCATTCCGGATCCTGGTCAACATATCGGCAATGGGGTCACTCATGCTCATTTTAGGTTACTCCTCATAAAGGTTATATGGAGTTCTATCGTTTACCAACTGGATTTGACAACCCCTGGGATCTCTCCCCTGAGGGCCATATTTCTGAAACAGATGCGGCACAAACCGAATTTTCTTAAATAGGCCCTCGGCCTCCCGCAAATCGGGCATCGATTGTAACGTCGCGTAGAGAACTTTGGTTTTCTTTGAGCCTTTGCTATGAGGGATTTTTTCGCCAAGACAACCTCTCTTTCATCTCTTGAAGGGCATTCCCAGACTCTTTAGAAGGAAGTGCCCTTCCTTATCGGATTTTGCCGTTGTAACGATACTAATATTCAATCCCTTGACCTTGTCTATTTTATCATAATCGATCTCAGGGAAGATAATCTGCTCCTTTACCCCGATTGTGCAATTGCCTCTGCCGTCAAAGATATTGTTGGAAATACCCCTAAAATCCCGCACCCTGGGAAGAGCCACGTTAAACAGTTTGTCCAGGAAATCGTACATTTTCCTGCGCCGCAAGGTCACCATACACCCGATGGGCATCCCTTCTCTGAGTTTAAACCCGGCAATAGATCTTTTCGCCTTTGTGACAACGGCTTTCTGCCCGGAAATCTGGGTCAGCTCCTCGACGCCTTTATCCAACACCTTGATGTTGAATATCGCTTCGCCAAGGCCCATGTTGAGCACGACCTTTTCTATCCTTGGAACCGCCATGACACTTTTGTATTTGAATTCCTTCATCATGGCGGGAACGACTTCCTTTTCATATTTTTCTTTTAGCCGCGACAAAAGTATGCCTCCTCAAATATCTGCCGAAACTCGAACAGGATTTGGAATTCGAACCATCGGGCAGGGTCGAATCACCTAAGTATCGATAAGCTCATTACATTTTTTGCATACCCTGGCCTTGGTTCCGTCTTCAAGTATCCGTTTCCCGACTCTCGTAGGTTGGGCACACCGATTACATACGATCATCAGATTGGAAATATGAATAGGGGCTTCTTTCTCTACTATCCCGCCCTGCGCGTTCTTTCCCCCGGGGCGCGTATGTCTCTTAACCATGTTCACCTTTTCGACGATGGCGCGCCCTTTCTCCGCATCAACTTTCAGGACGGTTCCGATCTTCCCCTTTTCCTTTCCCGCAAGAACGATGACTTTATCGTTTTTCTTAATTACAGGATGTTTTTTCCGCACTTCCTTCTCCGCTATGTAAAAATCCGAAGACCGCTAAAGGACCTCAGGGGCCAGGGAAATGATTTTCATGAAATTCTTGGCCCTCAACTCCCTTGCTACGGGACCGAATATCCGTGTTCCGATAGGTTCGTTCTGATTATTAATCAGGACCGCCGAATTATCATCAAACTTGATATAGGAGCCGTCCGGCCGTGAAATCTCTTTAGCCGTTCTAACCACCACGGCCTTCATCACGTCACCTTTTTTGACTTTGGAATTGGGCATGGCTTCTTTGACAGTGACGACGATTATATCACCGATTCTTGCATAACGTCTTCTTGATCCACCGAGCACTTTTATGCATAGAAGCAGTTTGGCTCCGGAATTATCGGCAACTTTAAGTTTTGTTTCAGCTTGTATCATGGTTCAAGCTCCACTGTCACTATTTTCGGCACCGCCGTTTATTGCAACTCGTTCCAGTATCTCGGTCACCTTCCATCTTTTTCTTTTGCTCAAGGGCCTTGTTTCGACAAGTCTGACCTTGTCACCTACCTGGCACAAATTTTGAGGGTCATGAGCCATGAATTTTTTCTGCCCGCGAATGTACTTTTTATAGGTCTTGTGCTTTTTCAGCCTGCTTACCCGGACCACCGCCGTTTTGTCCATGCTGTTGCTCAGAACGACTCCGACCAGCTTTTTTCTATTGCCCCTTTCTTTCATTCCGCCCTCTTCTCATCACGTCCACCGGAAATTTCTATTTCCCTCAGTATGGTCTTTACCCGAGCCAGATCTTTTCTTGTCTTGGGCAGCATCGCGGTGTTCCCGAGTTGTCCGGTGGCTTTTTGGAATTTCAGGTTGAACAATTCCTGGCTCAACTCCCTTTCTTTCTGTTTCAATTCATCGATACTCAGATCGCGAAGTTCTTTGGCCTTCATCATCAAACTCCCCTCGAAATGAATCTAGTTGCGAATGGAAGTTTGTGGCCAGCGAGTCGGAAGGCTTCCTCGGCTACGTTCGGGGCGACACCTTCCAGTTCGTAAAGGATTTTACCGGGTTTGACTACGGCCACCCACCCTTCGGGAGCGCCCTTTCCTTTACCCATCCTGGTCTCGGCGGGCTTCTTTGTTACCGGTTTGTCGGGGAAAATACGGATCCAGATCTTCCCACCGCGTCGAACATGTCTCGTTATGGCCACGCGGGCCGCCTCAATCTGTTGGGCCGTCATGATTCCTCTTTCCAAAGCCTGGAGACCGTAGTCCCCGAATTCCACTGTAGCCCCTTTGCTTAAGGCCTTCCCTTTCATCCGGCCCCTTTGCTTTTTCCTGTATTTGACTTTTTTTGGACTCAGCATGATCTTCTCAGCCTTTTCTATCCGGCAGAATTTCGCCTTTGAAAATAGCCACCTTTACCCCTACTACTCCATAGGTAGTGAAGGCTTCGGCAAATCCATAATCGATATCCGCCCGGATGGTATGAAAAGGTACTCTCCCTCTCCTGTACCATTCCCTTCTCGCCATCTCGGCGCCCCCTAAGCGCCCGGCGCAGGATATCTTGATCCCCAGTGCGCCGAATCTAAGGGCGGAACTCACGCTTTTTTTCATGGCCCTCCGGAAGGAAACACGCCGGACAAGTTGGAGAGCCACGCTTTCAGCTACCAGTTGGGCGTCGACCTCGGGTTTTCTTACCTCCTGAATATCGATTATGACTTCCCGCTTGATCTCTTTCTCCAAGGCCCTCTTCACATTTTCAATTTCCACGCCCTTCTTTCCAATGACCAATCCCGGCCGGGCCGTGTGAATTTTAATCCTGACCTTATTCGCGGCCCGTTCTATCTCAATCCTGGAGATACCGGCCTGAAAAAGCCTTTTTTTCAAGAATTTCCGTATCCTATGGTCTTCCAGCACGAAGTGGCTGTATTCCTTGCCCGCGAACCATCTCGAATCCCAATCGCGATGGATCCCCAATCTAAATCCGATTGGATTGACTTTTTGTCCCAAAACATCCTCCGTCGAGCTATTCGTCCCGGTCAGCGCCTATTCAGGCCAAAAACGGCTTCCTTATTTCTCGTCTAAAACAACGGTCAGGTGGCTGGTTCTTTTTCTTATCCTGGTGGCACGACCCATCGCCCTGGGTCTGAATCTTTTCAAAGTGGGCCCTTCATCGGCATATATACGCTTAATGAAAAGGGTGTCGACATCTATGCCCGAATGGCCCTCTGCATTGGCAACGGCCGAATTGACGAGTTTCTTCACCAGGTAGGCACCTTTTTTAGGGGAATAGGTAAGCATATTCAGCGCTTCTTCGACCCTTTTCCCCCGAATCTGGTCCATGATGAGCCTCGCCTTCCGCGGCGATATCCTCACATATTTTGCCACCGCCCGGATTTCCATTATTTCTTCCCCTTTAGCCGTGATTTCCTGTCCCCGGCATGACTATAGAATGTCCTCGTCGGTGAAAATTCTCCCAGCTTGTGCCCCACCATGTCTTCTGTCACGAAAACCGGCAGGAACTTCCTTCCATTATGAACCGCGAAAGTCAACCCCACAAATTCGGGTAAAATCGTTGAACGCCGGGACCAAGTCTTGATGATTTTCCCGTCTCCGGTCTCTTCCGCTCTTCTCACCTTTCTCATGAGGTGTTCGTCCACAAATGGTCCTTTTTTCAATGAACGAGGCAAAGTCCAACTCCTTTTCCTGAAGGGTTCCCCGTTTAGTTTTCCAGAGAAATCCTCGTTTATTTCCTTCTCTTTAGAATGAGTTTGTCGCTCGCTTTTTTGACTCTCGTCTTATATCCTTTGGTTGGAACACCCCAGGGAGTCACCGGGTGCCGGCCACCTGAGGATTTCCCTTCCCCCCCTCCATGGGGATGATCCACTGGATTCATCGCGACACCCCGCACTCGGGGCCTTCTCCCTTTCCATCGATTCCGTCCAGCCTTTCCGACGCTCTGGTTTTCATGCTCAAGATTTCCAACCTGGCCGATGGTGGCCTTGCAATCCAGGGGGACCATTCGCACCTCCCCAGAGGGGAGCTTAAGGGAAGCATATTTCCCTTCCTTGGCCATCAGCTGTGCATGGCTGCCCGCCCCCCTGGCCAATTGTCCGCCGTGCCCCACATACAGTTCTACATTATGTACAGGCGTACCCAGGGGTATATCTCTAAGGGGAATAGCATTTCCCGTCTTGATTTCCGCCCCGGGGCCGGACATCACTTGATCTCCCACTTTCAAGCCATTAGGGGCCAAGATGTAACGTTTTTCACCATCAATATAATGAAGCAATGCGATTCTCGCGGATCGATTGGGATCATACTCGATACTCGCAACCCGGGCGGGTATGCCATCCTTGTCTCTCCTGAAGTCGATGATTCTGTATAGCCTCTTGTGTCCGCCCCCCCTGTGCCTGGCCGTCACACGTCCCAGGGTGTTCCTCCCCCCAGATTTTTTTAGAGGCTTAAGTAGGCTTTTTTCAGGTTTCCGCCGAGTGATCTCGTCGAACGTCACACAAGTCTGAAATCTTCTGCCCGGCGAAGTAGGTTTGTAACTCTTGATCGCCATCATCGTCTCCGTCGTTCCACTTTTCGGACTCCCGAATCACGGTTCTCCGAAAAAACGTTTACATTCCTTCGAAAAATTCGATGTTCTCCCCCGCTCTAAGTTTCACAATGGCCTTTTTCCAGTCCGGCCGTTTTCCCACGTTCCGACCCATTCTCCGTTTTTTTCCCTTCATATTCAAAACTTTCACGTCTAGCACCTTGGCCTTGAATATCGTCTCGACCGCCCGTCGAATTTCGATCTTGTTCGCCTTTCTATCGACACGAAAACAGACCTGATTGGCCGTTTCCTTTTGAAGGGTGGCCTTCTCGGTGATATGGGGTCTTTGAATCACTCTGTAGATGTCCATCAGGAAACCAATGCCTCCTCGATTTTACTCACCGCGGGTTGGACCAGGAAAAGATAATCATGGGTCAGGATATCGTATACATTGAGTCCTTCATGGCGCAACACCTTGACCCAAGGTACATTCCTGGAGGACTTCTCAAGGTTTTCGTTCTTGCTTTCGGTGACAATAAGGGCCTTCTTCACACTGAAGTTCTTCAACACTTCCAAGAAACCCTTTGTCTTGATCTCGGGAAGATCGAAATCGCTCACAACGATCAGATGATCGCTCGAAAACTTATCGCTCAAGGCCATCCGGAGTGCGGCCTTTCGGACCTTCTTTGGGACCCGTTGAGCGTAACTTCTCGGTTTGGGGCCCAGGGCGATTCCTCCCCCTCTCCTGGTGGGAGAACCAGCACTCCCGGCCCTTGCTCTTCCCGTTCCCTTCTGTCGGTACAGTTTTCTTCCGGATCTTTTCACCTCGGAGCGGGTTTTCGTGGAAGCGTTTCCTGACCTCCTGGCGTTGAGCTGGCTTACCACGACCTCATGCAGTACATGGGTCTTGATGGGCACCTGGAAGACATCGTCCCGCAGTTCCATTTCCGAGGTTTTTTCCTTCTGAAGATTATATACGTCAATAACCGCCATTTTTTCTGTATCCTGACATCGCGTTATGTGTGAGAGGAAAACGCAGCAGTGGGTATTCTTTTTTCAATCGTCCTCAGTTTCCTGTAATTTCAACGATGGTGCCCCGGCTCCCCGGAACGGCTCCCTTCAAGGCAATGATATCCAGCTCAGGTCTTACATCCACGATCTGGATATTCTTGATCGTTGTCCGCTGGAATCCCATTCGTCCGGGCAGTTTTTTTCCTTTGGCCACCCGTCCGGGCGTTGCGCTCATTCCTATGGAACCAGGGACCCGGTGGGAACGGCAGCCGTGGGTATCCTTTCCTCCGGAAAAACCCCATCGCTTGACAACACCCGCGAATCCGCGACCTTTGCTCTTGCTGCTCACTTTGACGAGTTCACCTATTGTGAAAATATCCGCCTTGATTTCCTGACCCAGTTCGAACGCATCTGAATCGTCCACCCGGATTTCCCGGAGATACCGGAAACACCGATTCCCGGAAGCCTTGAAATGCCCCCTCAAGGGTTTGGTAACCCGTGTCTCTTTCTGATCCGCAAATCCCACTTGAATGGCTTCATACCCATCCTTGGCCGTGGTCTTCTTTTGGGTCACGACACAAGGCCACGTCTTTACAATGGTTACGGGAACGCTTCTTCCCTCCTCTACGAAAAAACGCGTCATTCCCAGTTTCTTGCCGAAAATCTTTTTGGCCATAAGCCTTCAGCTCCGTCCGGTCTACAATTTGATTTCAACGTCCACACCCGCGGCCAGGTCTAATTTCATCAAGGCATCCACGGTCTGTTGGGTGGGTTCCAAAATATCCAAAAGCCTTTTATGGGTCCGAATCTCAAATTGTTCGCGTGACTTTTTGTCCACGTGGGGGGATCGGAGCACACAGTATTTGTTGATCACCGTTGGAAGAGGAATCGGCCCCGCCACCTTGGCTCCGGTCTCCCGTGCCGTTTCAACGATTTCTCTGGCCGATTGATCCAGCAATTTGTGGTCGTATGCCTTTAGACGGATCCTGATTTTTTGGTTGGTGATCAATTTATTCATCCGTTATTCCCCTCCTTGACTGACGTGAACCGTGCCCTATTCGATGATTTCGCTGATCACTCCGGCCCCTACGGTCCGCCCTCCTTCCCGAATGGCAAAACGAAGCTCCTTCTCCATCGCAATCGGCGTGATCAGGTGAACCTCCATCGAAACATTGTCCCCAGGCATCACCATCTCAACTCCCTCAGGAAGCGTCACAACC
>JAFDEE010000059.1 GCA_019310525.1 Deltaproteobacteria bacterium
AGAGGTCCATGTCCTGACCATGATATTCTGGGATATACGCCCAAAAATGGTCGTTTCCGGCTCGACCTGACCCGCTGTATTTGACATTTCCCTTTTCGGCAACCACTACTCTTGCCCCAAGTTCAGCAGCTCTGATAGCACCCATCAAACCGGCAATCCCTCCCCCTACACACAATACGTCCGTTTCAACTCTTTCGGTTTTCATGTTGAACTCCCCTAACCCCGGTTCAATCATTTTGTTTTTTTGTTCAACTCTGCTCGCTTTTCACTTCGAATTCATCTACTTACCCATTTCTTATCAGATACTTCAAAGATCCTAACAAAGGCCTCTCTGACATTTTTTACGTGTCTACGGGCCAAATGTTCAGCCTGTGTCTCGTCACGGTTTTTTATGGCATAGAGGATATCCAGATGTTCATTTACGGATCCTTCCGCATAAAACGATCTGATTTGCCGATCGTGATGGAAGGACTTAGTATTCATCAACAATGTCATGATAAATTTTGTGATGGATTTGTTTTCATAGCTATCAGCAAGCATCTTGTGAAAATTGTAATTCAGACGTTCAAATTCATTCATATCCATTTCCTCTCCGTCTGAGCGGAGTTTTTCGAATTCTTCTATCATCTTTGAAACGATTTTTTCATCTGTGCATCGAGCCGCTATTCTTCCAGCCAGACCCTCCAAAACCTCTCTGACTTCGTAAGCCTCCAGGCATTCCTCCATACTCGATAGTTTAATCTGAACCCCCTGGGATGGAGCATCTTCAAGTAAATATTCTTCTTTGAGCCTGATAAAAGCCTTCTTGACAGTCGTTCGGCTAACCCCAAGTGTTTTAGCCATTTTTTCTTCAGTCAAACGCACGTTAGGCTTTAATTCACCGGAAAGGATCAAATCTTTAATTGCTTCATAAGCACGTTGTTCAAGGGTTTTGAAATTTCGCTTTAGATCTATCACTATTTCACCTCCAACTGGTCTTTATAGGTAAAATGTATTTCATTAGAATCCTGGATTCAGGATTTTGAATCCTGAATCCAGGATTCTGTTTAAGTTAATTATGGTAATTTGTCAAGTGCAAAATTATTCGTGTCGATAGCGAATGATATGTCCGCTTTTGGGGATTTTGGGTAAGAGAGTTTGCTCAGGAGGTACAAATGAGCGAAAGATTTTATCCATAATCTGCCAGGAGGCGGGAGATGAGGGTGCAGGAGGTTCTTTTAAAGGCGATTGCCGGTGAAATCAAATGGATTCAGGCGGCGGGCATTATGGGTGTGACACCGCGGACGGTTCGGAGGAAGCGTGAAGTTTTTCTGAAATATGGCATTGATGGTCTTTTGGATATGCAGACATGCAGGCCATCACGGCGGCGGATTCAGTAGCGTTTGTCAAGTCGGGTAGGAAAGGGGGATCGCTCTCCCCCTCCCCCCACAGGTCCGGACGTGCGCAATTTACCCATCCGGCTCCTCATAGTATGGCCTTGCTGCATGGTTAGGAGATTGAAAGCCTCGGTGTCGGGAATGGGTACCTCTCCAGTAGGCGGGCGAAGCGCTCCCAGTTCAACCCCGTCGTTGCGAGCGACGGTTGAGCCACTTGTGCCACCTGCGCCGGACCTCTTGGTAAAAGCGGGCTACTGCCGAGGAATTCCCTCGGATATAGTAGTACTGCGCGTGCTCTCTTAACTTGAAGACCAGTACACGGTGCTGCTCCTTGACTGGGAAATGCCGGTGGGTGCGGCACCATTGCCCAACCCGCTTCAAGGCCCGGGTAAAGCGATCCTTGGCGGTCTTGCGCTTTACAACCCAGATACCCTTGCGGGACCTAACCCAGTAATGCGTAAACCCCAAGAAGTCAAAGGTTCCGGATCGACCCGCCCTGTTGTTGCCAGGGCCTGGCCGAGTGAACCTGATCAGACTCGTCTTCTCAGGATGTAGCCTCAAGGCAAAGCGCTCAAACCGTTTCGGGAGTACCGCCATGACCCTGTCTGCATCTGCCTTGCAGTAACACACGATCACTGCGTCGTCAGCGCACCTAATCAGGTACGCCTCCTCGGAAAGCCGCGGTTTCATCTCTCCTGCAAACCACTTATCCAACACCTCATGGAGATAGATATTCATCAAAATCGGTGAAATCACTCCCCCTTATGGTGTGCCGGCCTCGGGGTGCATCACCGCCCCTGCTTCAACGGTATTACTTGGTGCTCCGACTTCCTGTCACCCCTCTCCTCAGGCTTCGTTGCCTTCGCCTTCAGATACCGCCTTCGGTGCCTATTTCTTTCGCTCTCATGATGGCACAGGCACTTCCCATCATAAGCCAGGGCTTGATCTCCGGGTTCCCCACCCCGGTACTCTCATCAGCTGAGATGACAGGACCTCCTCTCCGAGCTGTAGGCTCTCCAAGCCGGAAGCCAGGTTCCTGGAGGACCCCACTGCCTGCATGCCCCGCTCTTTGACCCCGACGGAACCCCGCCACCCTTGCTGCCAAGTGGCCAGAATGTCGCCTTCCGCTCACCACACGGCGTCGGCTTCCGCAACTATATCTCTCGAGGCTCAATCACGCGGCCTACAGACTCCCTGTGTACGCTTCACAGACTGGGTTACCCCAACACTGTGCAACACTCGGTTCCAGCTGCCAGCACGCTTGGCCGGACAGGATTGGTTACCCGTTGGGTCCCAATAAGAAGTTTCAGCAATATTAATCGCATCCCTTCCTTCCAGGCTTGGCATCTATTCTATGTACCTCATAAATTCGTCCTCTGCATATTGTTGAAGCATCACCCTCACGAAAGCTCTGACCGCCAGCTCAATGTGAGCAAGAAAATCACCAAGATTTTCAAACTGATAACCATCTTCATCCAGTTCATCTGTAAATGCAACTTGATCAATAACCTCTTGCTCTGCTATCCTCTTTTCCATAGGGCTTCTCCTTCCTCTCATCGGTCCCTTCCAGGACCTTTGGTTTTGTTCTATGGGAAGGTTAAGCCCTTGAATTTTCAGGTGCAAAAAATTTTACACGATTTTTGAAACACTACCCCCAAAAGAGAGAAGGGACCATGAAAATAGAAAATTTGCCTCGATTCCATCTGGCGGACATGAATACACCACTTGAAGAAATGAAAAGGATGAGAGCCAAGCTGGGCGGGCCTAAATTGTTCATCAAACGTGATGATCTCATCGGGCTGGCTATGGGTGGCAACAAAATCCGGAAACTCGAATTCCTGATAGGCGATGCATTGTCCAAAGGAGCCGATACTCTGATCACCGCCGGCGGCATACAATCCAACCATTGCCGGTTGACTGCAGCTGCCGCCGTAAAGGCGGGGTTGGCATGTGAACTGGTTATTTCCGGTGAACCGCCTGAACTGCCTGACGGAAATTTGCTGTTGGACAGGCTCTTTGGGGCTAATGTCAACTGGTGTACCCGCGAGCAGCGAGACGCGGAAATGGAGGCGGTTGCCGATAGACTCCGCGCTGAGGGACGCAGACCTTACGTGATTCCCGTTGGAGGCTCCAACAATGTGGGAACCGTAGGTTATGTTCTGGCAATGGGGGAATTGGTGCAACAATTGAGGCAGCACGAACTGAGGGTGGATTACGTGGTGGTTGCCAGCAGTTCCGGAGGAACGCAAGCCGGTTTGATGCTGGGCGCAGAGATTTTCGGGTTTAAAGGTAAGATTCTGGGAATCAGCATCGATCAGGTGAAAACGGGCAAAGCGGCTTTTCCTCCAGTGTTGGCCCATATTGCCAATACAACGGCGGACAGGCTTGGGACAGACATCAAACTCAGAGAGCAGGATTTTATGCTCAATTGCGATTATCTTGGCGCCGGATATGCCGTCCCCGGGGATCTTGAAAGAGAAGCCATTGAAACGACCAGTCGGACGGAAGGCATTTTGCTGGGTCCGGTTTACACTGGTCGTGCCATGGGCGGCATGTTTGATATCATTCGCAAAGGATTTTTTCAGCCCGAAGAGACAGTGGTTTTTTGGCATACCGGCGGGACACCTGAATTATTTGCTTATAATCATGAATTTATATGAGGCCGGTGAGGAAAGGCATATATGCAACAAGTTGTTTTCAGCAGCAGAACCGAACTAAAGCGTCACACCGACATGATATCCGGGCCTTGGGTGGAAGTGGATCTGGATGCGATCGCCCATAACTACCGGCAGATCCAAAACATATGTAACGTTCCGTTGATGCCGGTTATCAAGGGTAATGCTTATGGTCACGGACATATCGAAGTCGGCCGCTTTCTGGAGAAAATCGGCGCACACAGCCTCTGTGTGGGTTATTTGAGAGAAGCGGTGGCGCTTCGCGAGGCCGGAATCACCTGCCCGATTCTGAATCTCGGTCCTTTTTCACCCAAAGAAGCTGAAACCATAATCACCCAAAATATCTCTCAATCCGTATTTACAGATCATGTTGATCACCTGGATCAGACTGCAGGGCGACTGGGGAAAGTGGCACGTGTCCATATCAAAATTGACACAGGCCTGGGTCGTGTGGGAGTACCTTATGATTCGGCTCAGGACTATATAAGACACGTTGCCGGGCTCTCTAAGATACGGATAGAAGGTGTGTTCACGACCCTGACAGAGGATCAATCCTTTGATCACGAACAACTTCGGCGATTCAATACCATTGTCGAATCGGCAGCAGATCAAAGCATTGACCTTGGGCTGCGGCATGCCGCCTCCAGCGCGGCAATCCTGGAGTACCCTGAATCCCATTTGGATCTGGTCCGCCCGGGTATTACGATATTCGGTCATTATCCATCCACAAAGGAGTTCAGGAAACGCCGGATCGAATTAAAACCGGCCCTCTCACTCAAAGCACGGGTATCCTGTGTCAAAATATTAAAGAAAGGGGATGCAGTAGCCTATCATCGTATTTATCGGGCCGAGGAGGATCAGTTGATGATCACCGGCGCCATAGGTTATCCGGACGGGTATCCTTCTCACATTGCAAACAAGGCGCAGTGCATAATCCGCGGTCGCCCCTATCCACTCGTAGCAACCGTCACTGCAAACAATATATATATCCAAGGAAATGTTGACGCGGAAGTAGCCGTGGGGGATGAAATACTCCTGATGGGCGGCGGACGGAATGGACCGGTCTCGGTTGAATCCCTTGCGGAGATTTCGGAACTGTCTGAGTATAAACTATTGGCCGGACTCAACCCTTTGCTACACCGCTTCTATTACTCAACCCAACTATAAGGTCAAATATTTCGAATTTACAAAATATCCAGTTTGCTAACCAGTCCCCCAAATTTCCTTCTAACAGGGTATTGAAAAACTACTGCGCTTGCTGCGTTTTTCAAAGGTCTCTTTATCATCACCTGATAAGGAAGGAAATTATTAAAGCAAAAATGCTCATGGAAACAATGATCAATGCAGCCGTCAAGAACTGGTCTTTCCTCAAAAATTTGATCTTTCCCTAAAAACGTGGACATACCGTACGGCACGCCCGGCGACACAGCAGCTAGGGTTGAACGGGATCTTGGCATCGACAAAAAGGAAACCCGGCTTCGCTCAGGAGCTACGCCGTGGCAGTGTTCTCGCCTCTCTGCCGCCAGGCAGTGAAGACCCGCACAGGTATTCGGGTTTATAGTCGAGCATCGGGCGCTTTGGAGCGTTCAGGAAATGTGCCCGGGTATTGTCGCTGTCTCGCAGCGGTTTTTACAGTTGGCTCAAGCGGTGTGAAAGCAAGAGGCAAACCCAAAACAGGCGTCTTGATGCCAGGATAAAATCTATTTAAATGAGAGCTTCAGGATCACGAAAGAGCTTTGCGGTGGGGGGAATGGAAGGTGGAATTTACACTAGTGTCCATTCATAAATAGACAATTTTTTCAAGGTCAAGGAAGGCGAAGATTTCAACCATCCCGCTTTAGAATGCCAAGCGGCAGAGGCACCATACATTGAAGTATTTCGAGGATTAAAATCTGAGCCTGACCTGTCTGCCGTGCCTGCCTGCCCCTTGGAATGGCAGATAGGTCCGGCACAGGCAGGCGCAGAGATTGGGGAAAATTATGGATGGGCACTACACTAATTTGACAAACACTACTAAGGCCATAAGGACAATATTATGCTGAGAACCAACGAAAATAAAATTGTTGAATTCCTTTTAGAATGCAAACCGGGCCCGCCAAGAATCAGACCCGGCTGGAAAGTCAGTCACCAAGGAAAGCCATTTATTCTGCCTAGCATTGGAGGAATTACATTGAACGTTCAGGTGGGTGATTCTGCTTTCGGACTTGCCGGAGATCATATTGAACCAGGCGCGAGCTGTACTGCCAACGCGGAAAAATTCATGGATTTTCCCAACGACTCTCTTCAGCTTTATTCTTGTGTGGGCAATGAAGCCTTCCTGGTTTCAGGAGAGGCAAAGGGTTCGAAAGGTACTGTCATAGGACTTCATGGAGGCTCAGAACATATCATCATTGACTTTGACCTGCCGGTTCTGAAAAAAATGACATATGATGATAAAATAATGGTAAAAGCAAGAGGACAAGGTCTTGAACTGACAGATTACCCTGGTATCAGGCTGTTCAACCTTGATCCCTCACTCCTTAAAAAAATGAAAATCAAAGAAACCGGTAAGGGAACTCTTCAGGTGCCCGTTACAACTCTGGTTCCGGCCAGGTGCATGGGATCTGGTGTTGGAGCCGCCCATGTTGCAGCAGGAGATTATGATGTGATGACAAGTGATCCTGAAACAGTGAAGGAATACAGACTTGATAAAATAAGATTAGGTGATTTTGTTGCCCTGATGGATCATGACAATTCCTATGGCAGAGCTTATAAAAAAGGTGCTGTCAGTATTGGAATTGTGGTTCATTCTGACTGTCTGCTTGCAGGACACGGCCCGGGTGTTTCTACCCTAATGACATGTTCTGAACCTCTTATTGAACCGGTGATTGATCCGAAGGCAAATATTGCGGATATTTTGAAAATAGGCAGAAAACGAAAAAAATCCGGAAAATAAAAATACTTAACTAGAACGACATAAGGATACGACATTTTTTTCTAGCTAGTGTCCATCCATAAATGGCCAACCGCAATCTGAGACCTTTGAAAAACGCTCCTTTTTGCCCAATCTTCGCCTTCGCTATGGCTACGGCGTGACAAGTCCGCCAATCAGCGGCGGACAGGCTGCGTCTGGTTCAGATTTTAATGTCCCGGTCAGGGAATGGGAGAATCTTGGGCTTTCCATCCGAAAACTTTAGTTGGATCGTTTTTTTAGTAAGGTTCAAGGATTCAAGGGGCCCAGGGTTCGAGTGAGAAACCGGGATTTAAAGAAAGATGTTTTTCACTTGACCCCTTGGCCCTTAAGCTTACGGTTTCAGCCGATAGTAGTTTAATCCTCGAAATACTTCATATATGGATGTCCGTCCCGCTTGGCTTTTTAAGCGGGGCGGTTGAAATTTTCGCCTTCCCCTCCGGGGCGTAGGCCTTACGGACCGGAGGTCTGACCTTCCCCGATTTTTCTCATTCATGGATGGACACTAATTGACGACCTCGCTGAAATCGATTCTCCGGTAAGATCAGAAAACAGAAAAATTTTTCTTGACGGGGCGACGAATGAGAAGGTATTGAAAACTGACTGAGCGCTCAGTTGAATATTAACCGGTGCCCGATATCCAATGTCAAAACTCTCCAGAAAAAAAGACATCCTTGAAGCGGCCACCCTCCTGTTTTCCCGCAAAGGGTTCAGGGAGACCTCCATGTCAGATCTTTGCAGGATGACCGGAGTGGCCGAGGGCACCATATTTTACCACTTCAAGAGCAAGGAAGAGCTTTTCATCTCGGTCTTGGAAAGGCTGAAGCAGGATATCCTGGACGAGTTCCAACGATACATGGAAGAGAACCGGTTCCGAACCGGGCTGGACATGGTGCTGGGGGTGGCGCGCTTGTATCTGCATCTTGCCGGGCTTATGCAAGACCGTTTCCTCATCCTGCATCGCCATTACCCATACGAGCTTGCCGAGGTGAACCCGGTGTGCCGGGGACACCTCGAGGAAATCTATAAATGTTTCCTGGACATCTTCGAAAAGGCCATTCGCAAAGGAAAGGAGGATGGTTCCATCGGAGATGTCTGTGCGGGAAAGACCGCTTGGATCCTTTTTTCGATGGTGGACGGTTTGGTGCGATTCGACACTTACAACCTCTACGAGGCAGGTTCCCTTTACCGCGAATTGATCGAATCCTGTCGCAGGATATTGAAGAACGAAAAATCCAGGAGCGGAAGCAGCCCATGATCACACGAATATTCCCTTTTCTCGGTTGGTTTAAGGATTACGGACTTGACTCCTTCAGGCTGGACGCCCTTTCGGGCCTGACAGTAGCACTGGTACTGATCCCACAATCAATGGCCTACGCCCAGCTGGCCGGACTCCCACCCTATTACGGCCTCTATGCCTCATTCCTGCCGCCCATGGTCGCGGCCCTTTTCGGCTCAAGCCTCCAGTTGGCCACAGGTCCCGTGGCCGTTGTTTCCTTGATGACTTCGGCATCCCTTGCCCCCATCGCCACCCAGGGGAGTGCAGGATACATAACCTATGCCATCCTCCTGGCCCTCATGGTAGGCCTGTTTCAGTTCACCCTTGGCCTCCTGAGGCTGGGACTCGTGGTGAACTTCCTTTCCCATCCGGTGGTCAACGGCTTCACCAATGCGGCGGCCCTTATCATCGCGTCCAGCCAGTTCTCCAAGTTGTTCGGAGTGCACGTGGACAATGCCGAGCATCACTACGAGACCATTTTCAATGTTTTCCGGGAGGCCCTCCATTACACCCATTGGCCCACCCTTATCATGGGGATTTCGGCCTTTGTCATCATGTACGGACTGAAAAGGATCGCCCCCAAGATCCCCAACGTACTCGTGGCGGTGGTGGTGACCACCGTGATCTCCTGGGCCACCGGTTTCGAGCATAACCGCGTGGTGGATATTTCGAGCCTCGAATTCCCCCAGGCCAGGGGAATGATCAAGGCCTTCAATGACAAACTGGATGATCTCGATACCTTTGCTGAGCAGCGGACCGAGATCAGCAAGGCCCTGGATGAGGCCTCCAAACACCATGACATGGTGGAGGTGCTCAACACAGAGCACGCTCTCACAGTTATTACCTTCAACATCGGGAGGCTCAATTCCGAGATCCGATCCTTGAGGGCGGCCTTAAGAAGAATGCTTTTTCACGGAGTGGAACAGCCCGACGGCTCGATCAAGTTTTATCCCAAGGGCCAATTGCCGGCCGGGGTAAAGGGAGACGGGCGCATCTGGCACCTAAAGGTGGGCAACAAACCCCTCAACCCCGACAAGCTGCTCATGATCGGAGGGGGGGAAGTGGTGGGCGTGATCCCGAAGGGCCTTCCCTCCTTCTCGTTGCCCGAGATCGATCCCAAAGCGATGGCCCATCTCCTTCCCTTTGCCGCGATCATTTCACTCCTGGGATTCATGGAGGCCATCTCTATTGCAAAGGCAATGGCCGCAAAGACCGGACAACGGCTCGATCCCAACCAGGAACTGATCGGCCAGGGATTGGCGAATATCCTGGGATCCGTCGCCAAAAGCTATCCCACCTCCGGTTCCTTTTCCCGTTCCGCCGTCAATCTCCAATCAGGGGCCGTCACGGGTCTTTCCAGCGTGTTTACGAGTCTCGCCGTGGTCATCGTGCTTTTCTTTTTTACTCCCCTCCTGTATCATCTACCCCAGGCGGTACTGGCCTCGGTCATCATGATGGCGGTGATAGGACTTGTGAACGTCTCCGGGTTCATCCACGCCTGGGAGGCCAAGTGGTATGACGGGGCAATTTCCATCATCACCTTCATCGCCACTCTCGCCTTCGCCCCGCACCTGGATAAGGGGATCATGGTCGGCGTGGTTTTATCGCTGCTCGTCTTTCTTTACAAGAGCATGAGACCCACGGTGGCCACACTGGCCAGGTACGAGGACCAGTCCTTGCGGGATTGCGCCACCTTCGGGTTAAAGGAATGTGAATACATTTCCATGATACGTTTCGACGGCCCCCTCTTTTTCGCCAATGCCAGCTATCTGGAAGACGAAATCACGGAACGGATGCGGTTGAGGCCTAATCTGAAACATATCATCCTTGTCTCCAACGGCATTAATGATATCGATGCATCCGGAGAGGAAACCCTGTCACTCCTGGTGGACAGGGTGCGGAGCGCCGGACTGGACATTTCCATGAGCGGCGTGAATGAGACCGTCCTGACGGTGCTCCGGCGAACCCACTTCATAGAAAGGATAGGTGAAGATCATATCTACCCGACCATGGAGAAGGCCATCAACGGAATCTACGCCGACACCCACAGGGACAGTCAGGAAGAAGTCTGTCCGCTCATGACGGTTTGTCGCATCGAATAGCCATTACTTAAAGCAGGAAGGGAAAAACAGATGTCTACGCTAACCATTTTCAGCGGCACCTTTTGCGGGGGAGAATCCGTGGTAAAGGAGGTCCTCGCACGTTTGAACTGCAGGCTCGTTCGGGACGAGGACATCGTCGCCGTGGCGAGCAAGGCCTCCGGTATTCCAGAGGCCAAGATGATGAAGGCTTTTTCCTCGAAAACCTCGGTGTTCAACAGATTCACCCATGAAAAGGAACGCTCCATCGCTTACCTTCGGCTGGCCGTGGCCGAGGGGCTGGCCGATGACAACCTGCTGATAACCGGATTCACGAGCCACCTCATCCCAAGGGAGGTGAGCCACGTTCTACGGGTGTGCCTCATCGCGGATATGAAATCCAGGATCTCTACCGCCGTGAAGGAGCACCGGATGACGGAAAAGGAAGCGATGAAGCTCATCCGAAAACAGGACGAGGATCGGGCTGTCTGGGTCCATGCCTTGCTTAACAAGAACGATCCTTGGGATTCCTCCCTTTACGATATCGTCATCCCGACGGACAAAACCGGTCCCGATGACGCCGCGGCCCTGATCGAACAAAACGCCGCCGCGGAGGCAGTCAGGCCCACCACCTCTTCCCGAAGAGCGGCGGAGGATTTCCTGCTTGCCGCCAGGGTGGACGTCGCCCTGGCCAACGAAGGGCACAATGTGCCCGTCGAGGCCCGGGAGGGATCGGTCACGCTCACCATCAACAAGCACGTATTGATGCTGAGCCGTGTGAAAGAGGAACTTCGGGAGATTGCGACCAAGGTGCCGGGGGTCAAGTCCGTCGAGACCAAGGTGGGAAAAGATTTCTACCAGGCGGACGTCTACCGCAAGTTCAATTTCGAATTGCCTTCCAAGGTCCTGCTGGTGGATGACGAGCGCGAATTCGTCCAGACCCTTTCAGAGCGGCTGATCATGCGCGACATGGGCTCGGCGGTCGCTTATGACGGGGAGTCCGCCCTCAACATGGTGAACGAGGACGAACCGGATGTCATGATCCTCGATCTCAAGATGCCGGGGATCGACGGCATCGAGGTCCTCCGCCAGGTGAAGGAGAGCCACCCGGAAATCGAGGTCATCATTCTTACGGGTCACGGTTCCGAGGCGGACAGGGATGTCTGCATGAAGTTGGGGGCCTTCGCCTATTTACAGAAACCAGTGGATATCGACGTGTTGAGCGAGACCCTCAAGAAGGCTTACGAACGGATCCGTCTTCAGAGGGAGACCCGCCGCCAGGGAGCTTAAAGTTCCGTTCCAGCGAGAGGGCAAAGATGCATCATGAGATTTCTCAGGCCAAAATTCTGGGACCATGAGGATGTCGCGGCGGGGCCCTATAAACATCTCTTCAATTTCCGCCGGATCTGGAAACTGGCCGTACTGCTCACAGCGGGCGTCGCGTTGCTGCCCCTGGCTTTTCTCGCCGCCGTGGACTACAAGGTCACCCAAAAGTCGGTTGAATCCGAGATTCTCTTGAGAACCTCCCGCCTTGTATCCAATACCCGGCGCACCATTTCCTTTTTTCTCGCCGAGAGAAAGAGTGCCCTGGATTTCATCGTCCGGGATAATTCCTTAGAGGCGTTGAACGAACCCGGACGGCTCGCCACCATCCTCGACAACCTGAGGGAGGCCTTCGGAGGGGGGTTTACCGACCTAGGGGTGATAGACCCCCTGGGGTACCAGAGGACCTACGTGGGCCCCTATAAGCTTGAAGGAAAGGATTACAGCGCCCAGGAATGGTACCGGGAGGTCCGGGAGCGTGGCGTTTATATCAGCGACGTCTTTCTCGGGTACCGCAAGGTCCCCCACCTGGTGATAGCGGTAAGATACGCCCTCCCTAACGGGACGAATTACGTCCTCAGGGCCACCCTGGAGATGGAGCGGTTCAACGAGCTGTTATCCAAGCTGGAAATGAGCGGACTGGGTGACGCCTTCGTGATCAATCGTGAGGGCATACTCCAGACCCCCTCCCGTTCCCACGGAGGTGTCCTTGAGCATGTCTCCCTGCCGGTACCGGATTACTCACCTAAGACCGTTGTCTTTGAAGGGAGGTCCCGCGAGGGCCGCCCCCTTATTATCGGCTATGCATATATTGCGGAAACGCCCTTCATACTCATGATCGTAAAGGACAAGGCGGAGCTCATGCAGCCCTGGTACAGATCGAGGCTGGAATTGATCGGGTTCCTTTCCGTCAGCCTGGTGATTATCCTGTGCGTCGTTTTCGGGGTCGCCACCTATCTCGTGAACAAGATCCACGTGGCGGACCAGAAGCGGGTCATGACCCTCCACCAGGTGGAGTACTCCAACAAGATGGCCACGATCGGAAAACTGGCTGCCGGCGTGGCCCATGAGATCAACAATCCCCTCGCCATCATCAACGAAAAGGCCGGGCTGATCAAGGATATCATCAACCTGAGGGAGAAGCCGTGCGACCGGGACGAAAAATTGATAAAGCTCGTGGATTCCGTGATCGTATCAGTGGACCGTTGCGCGGCCATCACCCGGAGACTCCTGAGTTTCATGCGCCGGGAAGATGTGATCGCAAGCGATATCAGATTGGACCAGATCATTCATGAGGTCCTGGGGTTTCTCGGAAAGGAGGCGGAATACCGCTCCATCTCCATCACCGTGGACCAGGAAGACGGCATCCCTCCCATTGAAAGCGACAGGGGAAGGCTGCAGGAGATATTCCTCAACGTGATCAACAATGCTTTTGCAGCCATGGACGACGGCGGCCACCTTGACATCTCGATCAAGCAGGAGGACGAGGACTCGGTTTCTGTCACCATCACGGATGATGGCTGCGGAATCCCCGAATCGGACCTCAAGCGGGTCTTTGAGCCGTTTTTTTCCACCAAGACCAACAGAGGGGGAACAGGTCTCGGCCTCTCCATTACCTCCGGCCTTGTTCAGGAGATCGGGGGCAGCATCGGGGTGAAGAGTAAGCCCGGGGAGGGGACGAGTTTTACGATACGATTGCCCCTCCAAATGAAGAAAAGGAGATAAAACCATGATGCGCGTATTACTGGTGGATGACGAAGAAGAACTGGTCTCCACCATGGCGGAGCGGCTCTCTTTGCGGGGGATAGAAGCGGACTGGGTGACGAGCGGGGAAGAAGCGCTCAAGCGGGCCGAGAGCACATCCTACGATCTGGCCGTCCTTGACGTGAAGATTCCCCGGATGAGCGGGCTTACGTTGAAGACGAAACTCCAGGAACGCAATCCCGAAATGAAATTCATCTTCCTTACCGGCCATGGATCCGAGGACGATTTCAGGGCAGGTACGGCTGAAGCGGGAGAGGGAAATTACCTGGTCAAACCTGTCCACATCGAATCCCTCATCGAGAAGATGAAGGCGGCCCTCGGAGCCGGCTAAGAGAAGTCCGGTATCCGCGGCATTGAACCTTAGCGGCCGGGACCAGGAGGGTTTCCCGGTTCTCGTATAGGAGCCGGGAGACAAGGAGCGGATTTCAAAGGCCCTTTCCCGGGAAAGGACGATGAAAGGATACTATGAATTCGAAATCAAATATAATCGGTGAAGCCGGTCTCCAGTTTTTTGGAAAGATGTCGGCATCCATCTCTCACGAAATCAAGAATGCCCTGGCCATTATAAACGAGAGCGCCGGGCTTCTTCAGGACCTTGCCGCCATGGCGGAAGAAGGTAAGCCCGTCGATCCCCAGAGGCTCAAGACTCATGCAGGTAAGATCGTAAAACAGGTCTGGCGGGCGGACGGTATCGTGAAAAACATGAACACATTCGCCCACAGCGTGGATGAACCCGCAAGGTCCATTGATCTCGGTGACGCTGTCACCCTTTCAGCGGCCCTTTCGAACCGCTTCGCCGCCATGCGGGGAATCGTCCTGGAGGTAAGGCCCCCTGAAAGGCCTGTAATGATCGAAACGAATCCCTTCTTTCTCCAGAACCTTCTCTACCTCTGTCTGGATTTCACCATGAACGCACCCGGCCCTGGAAAAACCGTGGTCCTAAAGACCCGGGAATCGGAGAAGGGCGGGAGGGTTTCTTTTATCCGCCTGGAAGGTATGGCCGGCGAGGTCGAAGGATCTTTTCCTGGGGCCAGAGAGAAGACCTTGCTCGAGTCCCTTGGCGGAGAGATCCACCTTGATGCGGGGACCGGGACCCTGGACCTCATACTCCCGGGGAACCGGGAACATTGATCGAAACACCTTCAACCACAAAAAGGGGGAACTATCATGCCCGAAAAAGTCTTGCTCGTGGACGACGAAGAGGATTTCCTGGATACGCTCGCGGAGCGGATGCGGGACAGGGACATGGACGTGGAAACCACCACTTCGGCCGAGGAGGCATTGAAAAGGGCGGACGAAGAATCCTTTGACGCGGTGGTGCTTGATCTCATGATGCCCGGGATGGACGGTTTGGAAGTCCTCAAGGCCCTCAAGAAACGAAACCCGGATATCCAGGTGATCCTGCTCACGGGTTATGCCAGCCTGGACAAGGGGATCGAGGCCATGAAGCTTGGGGCCATGGATTTCATCGAAAAGCCCGCTGACTTAAAAATTTTGACCGAGAAGATCAAGGAGGCCCACGCCCAGAAGATGATGCTCGTAGAGAAGAAGATCGAAGAAAAGATGAAGAAGATCATCCAGGGAAAGGCCTGGTAGGTCCATGGATCCCTCGTAAGACCCGAAGTGTTCACACTGGAAGGGAAGATTTTTCGGGTAACCGGCCGATCATCCCGGGGACACCCCCTACTCCATGCACAGGGAGAAGAGTTTCCGCTTGTACCCCTATGAATAATTCATCCCGGCAGACAGAGCACCATAAACCCAGGGCCCGTATCCTGGTAATCGATGATGAAGCGGTGGCGCTCAAGCACCTGAGGCGTATCCTGGAAAAGGACGGACACCGGGTTTCCACCTTTTCTAATCCTGTTCGTGCCCTGGAGCGCTTAGAGAAGGCTCCTTACGACCTCATTATCACCGACATCAGGATGCCTTACATGGACGGCCTCGCTCTCCTGAATCGTGCGAAACGCCTCGCACCTGGAATCGAGGTCATCCTTATCACTGGCTATGCAAGCCTGGATGGGGCGGTTGAGGCCACCAGGCAGGGAGCGTACCATTACCTTTCCAAGCCTTTCACCCCGGAGCAGGTCCGAAAGATTGTGGATAAGGCCCTGGGGGAGATTTTTTTGAGGAGAGAGGGAAGTCGTTCGAGTGAAGAAGATCGGCCCTTCATCATCGGTAAGAGTCCCAAGATGGCCCGGGTGGAAGAGGTGATACGGCAGATTGCGCCGACGGATTGCAGCGTATTGATCACCGGGGAATCAGGAACAGGGAAAGAACTCGTGGCCCGTGCGATTCACGCCCGGAGCCCGCGGGCTGGAGGACCTTTCGTGGCCTTCAACTGCGGAGCCCTCAGCGAGGAACTTGTCGCCAACGAACTCTTCGGCCACGAACGAGAGGCCTTCACCGGAGCCACGAGCCGTAAAATCGGACTGCTGGAGGCTGCGAACGGCGGTACGATATTACTGGACGAGATCGGGGAGATGCCTCTTTCAATGCAGGTCAAGCTCCTGCGTGTCTTGCAGGAAAGGGAGGTCCTCCGGGTAGGCGGTACCAAGCCGTCTTCCCTGGATGTCAGGGTCCTGGCCGCTACAGCCAGGGACCTTAAGGCCTCTGTTTCA
Organism: Deltaproteobacteria bacterium; assembly: GCA_019310525.1. Classification (NCBI taxonomy): domain Bacteria; kingdom Pseudomonadati; phylum Myxococcota; class Myxococcia; species Deltaproteobacteria bacterium. The sequence continues at coordinate 16,067 of JAFDEE010000059.1, forward strand.
GAAGGCATTTTCCGCCAAGACCTCTTCTTCCGCCTGAACGTGGTTACCATCGAACTGCCAAGACTTTGCGAACGAAAGGAAGACATTCCCCTCCTTGCCTACCACTGCCTGGCAAGGGCCCAAAGACGAATGAAAAAGACCGTGAAGGCCATCTCAACCGATGCCATGGACCTTCTCAAGGGCTACGCCTTTCCGGGCAACGTCCGGGAACTTGAAAACATCATCGAGCGGGCAGTGGCCGTATGCAAGGGCGAAACCATCCAGGTCCGGGACCTTCCCCCTGACCTTGCAGATCTCGATCTCCACGACTACAGCCGTCCTCCGGGACAATTGATGAGTCTCGAAGATCTGGAACGGGATTACATTCGCCACGTCCTCAAGCTTACAGGCGGTGTCCGTACCAGGGCGGCCGAGATCCTGGGTATCGACAGGGCTTCCCTTTGGAGAAAGATGAAGAAGTATGGTTTGAGCTGATTCGATACAAAATGCAACCTCAGTGATACAAATTGCAACAATCTAATCTTTCCTCTGTAAATACCCCGATTCATCCCCTCACCTAAAGACAGGAGTTGCAAAGTGCAACAAAGCGCTTCCTTGCGCCATCGGCCTTCAACTAGTTTTTTCACGTAATTACAAAGAGATAAACCCATGCGTCTCCCGGCATGGTCCTTGCTGGGTACTGCCTTGTCTAGCATGTCGAGGGCGGCCCATGTTTCAGAGAACCCTGGTTGTTTTTGAAAACGAGAAGGTCTGCACAGAGGCCCTTCGTTATGCCCGGGAGTTGGCGCTCCGCATGGATGCGGAAGTCACTTTCCTGATGTTGGTGGAGATGACCTTTCCGCAACGGGCCTTCCTGGATGTCAAGAGAAACTCCCTGCACCGGCTCGAGGATCGGGTAAGCAAAACGATGAGCGATTTTGCCGCTCAATTTTTACATGACGGAATCCCGGTGAGCGTTGCTCTGCGGGTCGGAGATCCCACCCAGGAGTTCCTGAAGTTCCTGGCCGAAAAACCGCCCTTTCAGGCCGTCATCTGGGGGAGCGGCGAAGACCTTCCGGAAAGCGGAGGATCCCAGCGGACCCACTGGCTGAAAAAACTCGCGGGAACCCTGGAGTGTTCCCTGTTGACGGTTAGCAGGAGACGGAGAGGCCCGGATTACCGGAAAGGGAGAAGGCCGAAATAACGCTTCAAGAGGAAAGGTGTATTCATGCAGTCATTGACGAACGAAATGATCCTGGTCATGGGAATAATCGGATTAGCGGTCTTCCTGTTCGTGGTGGAATGGGTGAGGGTGGACGTGGTGGCTATCCTTATGATGGTGATTTTGCCTCTCCTCCACCTGGTGACCCCCAAGGAGGCCTTCATCGGGTTGAGCAGTAATGCGGTGGTTTCCATCATCGCGGTGATCATCATAGGCGCAGGACTTGACAAGACGGGGATTATCAACAAGCTGGTGGCTCCAATCCTGCGCGTGGCGGGAAGGAGCCAGTCCCGCATCGTAATCGCCATATCTTTGACCGTTGCGGGGATTTCGAGCTTCATGCAGAATATCGGGGCCGCCGCCCTGTTTCTCCCCGCGATCCAACGCATCAGCAAATCCCTGAAGATCCCGATCAGCCGCCTCCTGATGCCCATCGGGTTCAGTGCCATCCTGGGGGGAACCATCACCCTGGTGGGTTCAAGTCCCTTGATCCTGCTCAACGACCTGCTGGAACCATTCAAGCTCAAACCCTTCTCTCTCTTCGATGTAACCCCCGTCGGCCTGTCGCTGGTGGTAAGCGGGATCGTCGTGTTCATTCTCTTCGGGCGTTTCATCCTCCCACAGGGTGAGGAGGAGGAAGAGGAGGAAAACGGCACGAAAACCCAACCTGACAAGGTCCTGGAGGACATGGGCGAACTTTACGAACTCCACACGCCCGAAGATTTCACCTATTACCGCGATCCCGTGCTGGTCAGGGACCTGAGGCGGCGTTACCTGGTCAACGTCGTTGCCATCACCGAGCCGCCTGATTTCAAGGTGGTCTCCCCGGCCCCGGAGGTGGAGGTGCGCTCCAACATCGATCTGGCCGTCTATGGGAGGGAAAAGGATGTCCGGCGGATGGCGGAAGTGGAAGGCATGGTGCTGAAAAAGGAGCTTGAAACCTTCAAGAGTGAGGTGGAAGATTCCCAGTCCGGGGTCGTTGAGGCCGTCGTAGCGCCCAGGTCACCGCTGGCGGGCAAGACCTTGGGACAGGTGAATCTTCAGGACCGTTACCAGGTCACGCCCCTGGCCATTTACCGGCAGGGTGAGATCTACCGGGCGGAGATAAACGACATGCTGCTGCGGGTAGGAGACGCCATTCTCATTCACGGGACCTGGAAACGCCTTCAGCTCCTGCAGGGGGAAGGGAGCCTCCTGTTCACAACCCCCATCGACGTGGAGCTCATGAGACCCGAGAAGGCCGCCTTTGCCGCCTTCTGGCTGGCCCTGGCCCTCACCATGGTGATGTTTTTCAAGATCCAGCTATCCGTGAGCCTTATGACCGGCGCCCTGGGCATGATTCTCACCCGCGTGCTTACGATCGATGAAGCCTACAGGTCAGTGGACTGGCGAACCGTCTTTCTCCTCGGTGGGCTTATACCCCTCGGGATCGCCACCGAGAAGACAGGGACGGCGGCCTGGATCGCCCATACGGTCCTGGGGGCCATCGGCACGGTTAAACCCATCGTACTGCTCACGGTCATCGGGGTGCTCTCCACGGTTTTCACCCTGGTAATTTCAAACGTTGGGGCGACCGTCCTTCTGGTGCCCCTGGTGGTGAACATGGCCATGGCCGCTCATACGGATCCCAGGATGGCGGCTCTGGTGGTGGGCCTGGCCACGAGCAATTCCTTCATCCTTCCCACTCACCAGGTCAATGCCCTCTACATGGGACCCGGCCGGTATCGAAGCGTGGATTTCATGAAGGCGGGAAGCGTGGTGAGCGTGGTGTTTCTCGTGGTCATGATCGGAACGATTGCTGTCTTTTACGGCCTGTAAGTTGTCAGGCTCAGAGGAGGAAAAGCAATGGCAATTATTACCATATCCCGGGGATCCTTCAGCAAGGGCCAGGAAGTGGCTGAGAAGGTCGCGGCGCGGCTGGGTTATACTTGCATCAGCCGTGAAGTGCTCCTGGATGCAAGCGACCACTTCAAGATCGATGAAATCAAGTTGATCAGGGCCATTCATGATGCTCCCTCCATCCTGAAGCGATTCAGCCGGGACAAACGCACTTACATCGCCTATATCCAGTGCGCATTGACGCAACGGGTTAAGGGTGACGGGGTGGTTTACCACGGGCTGGCGGGTCACCTGTTGCTCAAGGGCGTTCCCCATGTCCTCAAGGTCCGGGTCATCGCAAATCTCGAGGACCGGGTGGCCAGTGAGATGGCCCGGGAAGGCGTGAGCAAGGAGGAGGCGCGGAGTCTCATCCTGAAGGATGATGAGGAGCGCCGCAAGTGGACCAAGAGCCTTTACGGGGTGGACCCGTGGGACAGCAACCTCTATGACCTGGTGGTTCATATCGACAGGCTCACTGTGGAGGATGCCGTGGATTTCATATGCCAGGCCGCACAGCGGGAAGCGTTCAATCCCACGCCCGAATCCCAGCAGAAGATGGACGATCTGGCCCTTTCGTGCCTTATCAAGGCGGAACTGGTGGAACACTTTCCCGACGTGGCTGTCACCAGCGAGTACGGCAATGTCCTCGTTTACGCAAAGGGAGGAGACCGCCAGCTCCAGAAACTCAGGAAAAAGACCAGGGAACTGCGTCAGCACATCGAGGGGATCAATAACCTTGAGGTGCATGCCGAGACGACTCCACCGCCGAATGCAGTATGAGGGGAGGGGTCCCGGAAAACCGAAATCACCCGTAAGTGAGGAAAAGCCATGTCCGTGATCATCGTCTCTTCGGATTCTTACAGGAAAGGCCGCGAGGTGGCCGAAAAGACGGCCGAGGCCTTGGGATACGAATACCTGGACCGGGAACTCCTCAAGGCCGTGGCGGCCTCCCATGATCTCCCGGAAGATCGACTGGAAAAAGCCCTGAGGGAATCCCCCTCCCTTTTCGGGATCTCCTCAAAAAATCACGCCCGTTACCTGGCCTATATCGAGGCGGCCGTGCTTTCAGAGCTTTCCCGGGACAGGGTGGTTTGCCACGGCCTGGCCGCCCACCTCTACGTCCTCGGCGTCTCCCATGTGCTCAAGATTCGAATCCTCGCGGACCCTGAGGAGTGGGTTAAGCTGACCGCCTCTGAGAAGGGTGTGCCGCCGGAGAAGGCCGCCCGGTTGAACAAGCGCGAGGAGGCCCTTCAGAAGCGCTGGTCGCTGGGTGTCTATGGTATTGATGAGACCGATCCCTCCCTTTACGATATGGTTATAAGCCTGAGCCAGATCGATGCGGACGAGGCCGTAAAGACCATCGTGGAGACCGTGTCTTATCGAAGGTTCAAACCCATGACCTATTCCATCAAGTGCATGAAGGATCGGGAACTGGCCAGCCGTGTTCGCTCCGCCTTGCTGGAACGTTTCACGGATGTTAAGGTGCGGGCGGATGGTACCACGGTGGTGGTGGAAACCAAGGCCCTGAAAAGGGAAAAGAGAAAGAAGGCGGAGGCCATCAAGGAACTGGCCGGGGGGATTCCGGGGGTCGACTATGTGGAAGTCCATGTCATCAACGACATTTTTCGGCAGGCGGCCGAAAGCTTCCGCTAGGCCTGAACGGCCCCGGGAGACGGCTCCCGCGGCATCAACTGAAGAAAGGGGAAATCATCATGTCTGAAGAAGGTCTGGATGTCCTGCTTGTTGATGACGAGGCCATCGTGGGCAAGAGACTCAAACCGGCCCTAACCAAGATCGGTTGCCGGGTGGAGGTCTTTGAGGACCCGAGGGAGGCCCTGGAGCGTATCCATCAAAAGACCTTTGATATCGTGGTCACCGATATCAGGATGGATGAGATCGACGGGATGCAGATCCTGGAAGAGGTTCGGGAAAAATCGCCCCGGACCAAGGTGATCATGATCACGGGTTACGCCATGATGGCCGTTGCGAGGGAGGCCATGGAAAAGGGCGCCTTCGACTTCATCTCCAAGCCTTTCAAGCCCGATGATTTGCGAAAGGTGATTGCGAGGGCCGCGGAGGCCCTTGGCTCTCCCCTGGATTTCGGGTTCGCGGAAACAAAGGCTTCCTAGAGGAGGAGATCAGGAGACGGAATGAACCCAAAGGAATCATCATCTGCTCCCGAAGCACAGGAAGAGCAGGGAGCTTTGGGAGACCGCTACGAGCGCATCAAGGCCGCTGAACAAGCCCGAAAAGCACTCCTGGCCCGAAGGCACTATAGCCTTCGCCTCCAGATCTACCTGGGGTTCTTCCTTGTCTTGCTGTTTGCAGCGGGGATCGCCACGGCCCTGGTATTGACCATGTACCAGGTGGAAGACAAACTTCGCTTTCTGGAGATCGTCAACGACTTCATGATCGAGATCCAGCAGGCCAGGCGGTTTGAGAAAAATTACTTCCTTTACGGCACGAATTTGAGCGATGCCCTGGAAAACGTTTACAAGGCCCGGGAAATTTCCAACAGGAATGCGGAGGAATTGAATGCCATCCTGGGAAAGAGAAGCATGTCCCCCATTTTCCCTAATCTCGAACAGTACGAGAGCCTTCTCGAAGAACTAGTGGCGCTGAAACGGGAGGACCAGCCCGGCCCGAGGCATGCCCGCAGAAAGAAGGAAATCGAGGTGGCCCTGAGAAAACACGGCCAGAAACTCGTCTCCGTCGCCCAGGACCTTATTGCCAGAGAGAAGGCAGCCCTTTCAAAGACCATTCTCCGATCCAGAAACGTCCACATTTACGCCCTTTTCTTCCTGCTCATCTTCATGGCCGCCAACGCCTACCTCCTGGGGAGCCGCATCCTGGGAAACATCAACCGGTTCATGAAATACGCCAGCCGTATCGCCGCCGGTGATTTTTCTCCCATTACACCCGCCCGCAGCTTCAGGGATGAATTCACTGATTTGGCCCTGGCCATCAACCAGATGCTCCTGGAGTTGGAGCGGCGGGAGGCCGTACTCATCCAGTCCCATAAAATGCGGGCTGTGGGCACCTTGACGGCCGGCGTGGCCCATGAATTGAACAACCCCTTGAACAATATAACCCTCACCGCCCACATGCTCCTGGAGGATTATGAAACCCTTACGGACGAAGAGCGCAAGGAAATGGTCGAGGACGTAGTGAAGGAAGCGGACCGCTCAAGGGACATCATCAGCAACCTGCTGGATTTCGCCCGGGAGAGCGGGGCCCAGGTAGAAACCCTGGATCTGAAGGAACTCCTAGAGGACACCATCGCGCTCGCTTCCAACCAGATCAAGCTTTCGGGGATCAAGATCGAGTTCAAGGCCACCGATCATCTCCCCCGGATCCATGGAGACAGTCAACAACTCAGGCAGGTGTTCCTGAACCTCATCCTGAATGCCATTGATGCGTCTGAAAAGGGAGGAAAGATCCAGGTCCTCGCCCTTCCCGCGGACGAGCCGAACTACGTGGCCGTGAAGGTCATCGATTTCGGAAAAGGTATACCGGAGTATGTCCTGGGATCCATCTTCGATCCTTTTTTTACCACCAAGGCCAAAGGCAAGGGAACGGGTCTGGGCCTGAGTGTGTCCCAGGGCATCATCGCGAAGCACGGCGGCAAGATCCGGGTGCACAGCAGGGAGGGAATGGGGGCCACCTTTACGGTCACATTGCCGGTGACCACCCTGCCGGCTGAAATGCCCGGAAATGAGCGTACGGCTTAAGAATCCACACTTGAATATTTCTTTTTTTCTCTCCTCTTACCGTTCCCCGATGGAACCCCACGGGTAAACCCGTGGTCCCCCAAAATACCCGTCTTCGCATTCGGCTACGCGGCGGCTATCCGCCTTAGGCTTTGGGCGACATCACGCCGTAGTACAACAATTGTTTGCACATTCATCCACTGGCAAGCCCGTGGTCTTCTGCGAAGGCGGATAAACCGCCCCGGTTGCAGGTATCGGCGGATTCGGGGAGCCTTTTCTCAAACAATTCCACCCTGACATGAACGCCCTTTGTCTATCCCCTGGCAACTACACACAACACATATCCTGAACAAAAAATGCAGCGCTGATCGTATTTATTGTTAAAAGAGTCGGTCGAGCTCGGCCTGCCCAAAGAATACGAAAGTTGTGTAAGCAAGAGACCTTTCAAAGAGACACTTTTGAATCCATTGAGGTGATATGAAAACATGGATACTATACAGAGCGTCTTAAATAATTGCGCATAATCGTTGAAGTTGGTGATTTGGTTTTTGCCAGCATCTAAATTGATCAAAAACAGTTTCAACGAGATCTTCCAGTCGTGAGAAAT
>JAFDEE010000060.1 GCA_019310525.1 Deltaproteobacteria bacterium
GCGCCCTCCCGCCGGTCACTTCAGAAAAGGAGCCATCGGCCCTTGCTCGAACCCTCCTTCCAGGGGATAGCCCCCCTAGGCCTGCCCGCCTCTGGCGTGGCTTGTCCGCCAGCAGTTTGGCGGACTTGTCCGGGGAATCTCGGGATCAAGTATTTCACCTGAAAACCATCGCCCGCACCACCGGAAAAAGGGTATGGGGGACCTTTTCAGGCGACCCGTTCCTAGATGTTGAGTCGGGCCTTCAGGGCTGGATAAAGGGCCAGGTTCATGTCCAGGTGCAGGTCCTCCTCCGGGAGTCCGAAGGCAAGGCCCATGAGCTGAGGCAGGTAAAGGATGGAGAGGTGCAGGTCTCTTCCCCGTTGCCGGGACAGGGTATCCTGATAAGCTTCAAGGTTCATCTGACACATGGGGCACACCGTGACGATACAGTCCGCCCCTTCGGCCCCCTCGAGCAGGGCACCGGTCAACTCCAGGGCCACCTCCCTCTTGGTGTTCATGAGGGCGGCCCCGCAGCACTTGGCTCCCAGGCTCCAGGGATGGACCTCCGCCCCGAGGGCTTCGATGAGGGGCTCCATGGAGCGGGGCATTTGTGGATCATCGAACGTTGCGTAGGGCCGAAGGGCCTGGCAACCGTAGTAGGGAGCCACCTTGACGCCCTTCAATGGGCGCGTCACCCGCTCGGCGGTCCTCTCCGGCCCGAAGTCCACGACGAGCACCTCCAGGAGGTGGCGAACCGCCAGGCCTCCCTCGTAGCGGAGGTCTTCTTCCGCAAGGGCTTCGTTGATCTTCTGTTTGAGATCAGGCTCTTGCCGGACCTGTTCCCCGACGCGACGTAAATTCAGGTAGCAGGCACTGCAGGGAATGAGTACGCCCCCTTCTTCTCCTGACCTTTCCGCAAGGGCCAGGTTGCGGGCGGCCAGGACAAGGGAAAGAAGGCGGCTGCTCGCTTCAGCCGCGCTGGCCCCGCAGCAGGTCCAGTCCTCCAGATCCGAAAGATCGGCCCCGAGGGCCGCCAGGACCGCTCGAGTAGAGAGGTTGTACTCTAACGCCGTTCCCTCGAGGGAACAACCCGGATAGTAGATGTACTTCATGGTCTCTTCTCCAGTTCGTCCACCTTACGGAAGAGCTTGTCAAATCTTCCTTCACCCAGGAACTTCGGGATCTCCGGGGACACCTTCCCCTTTTTCATCAACTTGAGTCCCAGGGATGCATAACCCATTGGAAGCACGGGATTCTTCATGGAAAAGAAGTACCGGTTCATGAATTCCATTTCCCTCAGGCGTCCATATCGCCGGACCGTGTCCATGAAGGCCTTGTAAAAGTTTGCGCTCTGCTTGTACCTCTTGATCCCTTCGGCCGCGGCGATCCTCTTGAGAGCGCTCATGGCCTCCGTCAATGGAAGTCCTCTCGGGCACCGAAGGGTGCAGAAATAGCAGGCCGAACACAAGTAAAACGTCCTGCTTTTAAAAATTTCCCGCTTTTCTCCGAGCTGAACCAGCCGCCACAACTGGCGCGGCGTCAAATCCATGGCGAAGGAACTCCCGCAGGACCCCGTACATGTCCCACATTGCATGCAGGCCAGAAGCTTTTCCCTGAGTTCCTCCATCAACCTGGAAGAAAAATCTTCTTCCCCTGCACTCCTCGTTTCTGATTTCCGGCTGGTCATGGAACCTCACCCTCTCTCTACAAGGGGATTCTTCCCCATCTTCGGTGAACTATAGAAAGCCTCCCTTTCCGCTCCACCTATCCTTCCTGGAGGGCGGCATCGATCACCTCGAAAACCTGATTGTCGCGGTAACCGAGGAGCACCGTGGCGCTGTTGGGACATACTGCCGCACAGGATCCGCAGCCCTGGCACATCAACACGTCCACCCGGATCTTTTCTTCCTCCTCGTCCAGCCACCGGGCCCCGTAAGGACAGGTTTCAACGCACTTCTCGCAGAGGGAACAAAGGCTGTGGCGCACCTCCGCAACGACGCTCGCCGCGGGCAGCCTCTCCCTGCCCAGCAACCTCAGGGCCCGCTGGGCGGCGGCCCCGGCCGTGGCGATGGATTCCTCAAGGGATCGCGGCGAATGGGCCAATCCGCACACAAAGATTCCTTCCCTGAGGAAGTCCACGGGGCGCCATTTGGATTCCGCCTCCTGGAAAAACCCGTCCCTGTCCAGATCCACTCCGAAAAGGCGCGCCACTTCTTCCGCCTCGTTGGGAACGATTCCCGTGCTGAGCACCAGCAAATCCGACGGGACCCTGACTTCCCGCCCCAGGATGGGATCGATGGAGGATACCACGGGCTTTCCATCTTCAAAGGTTACCTGCGGCTTGAGGGCCCGGTCGTACTGAATAAAGACCACCCCCGCCTTGCGGGCCTGGGTGTAATAGGACTCCATAAATCCATGAGCCATGAAGTCCCTATAGAAAATGCAGACATCCGCTTCGGGATTCCGCCCCTTGATGTAAAGGGCGTTTTTCAAGGCGGAAGCACAGCACAGCCGGCTGCAGTAGTTCCTGGGCTCCTCCCTGGAATCCACGCACTGGATCATGGTTACGGTTTCAAGAGCAGTCGGGTCCAACTCCCCCTCATCCAGCTTTCGTTCCAATTCCCGCTGGGTCACGACCGCTTCGCTGGTGCCGTAACCATAGCTCTGGGTGCGGGCCTCCCGGCCTCCCGTGGCCAGGATCGTCACCCCGTGAAGCAGAGCGCCGCCGGATCCGTCTTCCTTTTCTATGGTGGTTGAAAAACGTCCCACCCTCCCCTCACTATGGAGGATTCTTGCATTCAAATAGACCCGAATATTTGGATGCCTATTCACCCTGCCGAGCGTCTCTTCAAGGATAGGCTGGGGATCTTGTCCTTCCAGGGTCCGATGTAAAGAGCGGCAGTTGCCTCCCAGTTCCGCACCCCTTTCAACGAGATCCACCTCGTATCCGTGATCCGCAATGGCCAGGGCGGCCCACATGCCGGCCATGCCTCCACCCACGACCAGCGCCCGTTGCACGATCCTGCCCGTGGGCGGCGGGACGGGATCGACGCCCCTGACCCTCCCGAGGCCCATGGCGATCCTGGAGCGGATTTCGAGATCCGCCTCCTCGCGGCCTTCTTCCCCCGTGGAGATGGCGGGGGTACGAATATCCACCACGTCCATCAGAGAAGGTTGGAGCCCCACCTTCTTTCCCAGTTCCCGCAGTTTGCCGCCATAGAGGTAAGGCATGCAGGCGGCTATGAGGACCCGGTTCGCGTCGGTCTTCCCCAATGCCTCCTGAAGCCCTTCCCAACCCTCCCGGGTGCACAGCCGCTCGGTCACGAAGGTTTCGCTCACCGAACGGCGGGCCGCGGCCCAGTCGGTCAGGCCCTTGAAGGTATCGGGGTCCGCCAGGGTCCCGTTACAGGAGCACAGGGCCAAAAAAACCCTGGGAGATTCCCTGCTCACATCCCGGTAGTTTTCATCGTCACGGTTCGCTTCCAGTGCCAATCCGCCCCCCTTGGAATGGATCATCCGTGAGGCCTCCAGGGAAGCGGAACCCGCCTGAATGACCGTTTCTGAGATGTCCTTGGGGCCGGAGAAGGATCCCGCGATATAGACCCCCTCCCGGGCGGTTACGGAAGGAGAGAGGCCTTCGGACTTGCAAAATCCCCAAGGATTCAATGCGACACCCGTCATCTCGGCCAGGGCTTCCGTCCCCGCGGGAGGCCGCTGGCCCGTCGAGAGCACCACCAGGTCGAATTCTTCTTCCCGCCGTGTGCCGCCCGTATCCGCATAGACGATCCTCAGGCCCTTGCCGTCTCCCGAGGTTTCGACGGAATGGACCCTGCTACGGATGAAACGGACCCCTTCCTCTTCTTCCGCCCGGTCCCGGTAACGCTCAAAACCCTTTCCGAATGTCCGCATGTCCATGTAGAAGATGCAGGCATCCACACGTCCCCCGGTCTTCTTCTTTGCAAGAAGGGCTTCCTTGACGGCGAACATGCAGCAAACGGAAGAACAGAAATCGGCTCCCGCCTGGGGATCTCTTGACCCAACACACTGGAGCCACGCCACCCTCTCCACCTCTTTTCCGTCACTGGGTCTTACGAGTCTTCCCCCCGTGGGGCCCGTTCCGCTCATCAGCCGTTCGAACTCGACGCTCGTAAGCACATCGGGAAGCACCCCGTAACCGTATGTGTTCTTTCCCGACGAGGGATCATAGGATTCAAAACCCGAGGCAAGTATCACGGCCCCGACCTCCAGGTTTTGCTCCCCGGTGCGCTCGATTTTCTGGTGGAGTTGCAATACGAGGGGCACAAGGGTATCCGGATCAAAGGGTTTCATGAGGTAGTCGAGAGCCCCGATTTTCATGGCCTCTACGGCCGTCTCCACCGTGGCGTAGGCGGTCATCATCACCACGGGCAGGTCGGGGTTCAACTCCATTGAACGCCTGAGGACTTCCACTCCGTCCATCCCCGGCATCTTGATATCCAAAAGCATTAGATGAAAGGTCTCCCGGGACAGCTTTTCAAGGGTCTCAGCACCCGAGGCCGCCACATGGACCTGGAAACCCTCGTCCTCCAACCACTCCTTTAGAGAATCCCTGACCACCCGCTCATCATCCACCACCAGGATGCGAAAGGCGCGGCGGGCCTCCGAACCCAGGTCTATGGCACCGGTGGGACATACCTCTTCGCATTTTCCGCAAAGGGTACAGGCCTCCAGGTCCACTACGTAATGGTTGGGAATGCTGTGGGGTACCGGGAGATAGACGGCCTTTCGCGAAGTCATCCCTGCATTGAAAAGATCCTTCACCTCCACCGGGCACACCCTTTCGCACTCTCCGCACCCGATGCAGCGCTGCGCATCGACGGAAGTCGGCTTGCTATGCAGGGTCACCTGAAACTTTCCCGGTTCTCCGTCCAGGCCCACCAACTCCGTTGAAAGGAGGATATCGATATTCTCATGGAAGAGCCCTTTTCTAAGACAGTACTGGGACCCGGCGTCCCGTTCCACCAGGGGCAGCATTTTACACATTCCGCAATGGTCGGACGGAAACTGGTAGTCCAACTGGCTGAGTACGCCGCCCAGGCTGGGGGCCCTGTCGATGAGGGTAACCCTGTATCCCTGTTCCGCCAGGTCGAGGGATGCACGGATACCCGCGATTCCCGATCCGACCACCAGCGCTGATCCCACCTTTTTTTTCATGGAAGAAGACCTCCAATCCCCCGCCTTGTCTGTGTTATCCTACTCGTCCTTTCCCCCCGTGACCTCCGGGTACTCCTTCTCCCTGAAAACAGAAAGGGGCGGTTTCTCCTCCAGGCTCCTACCCGCTTCGTAGTCGAAGGCTGCTTGGGTCTTATGGGCGATGGTACGAAAGACTTCCATTACGGGGATGTTGTTCGGGCAGGCGTTGGAACACTGACCGCAGCCGACGCAAGCCGTGCTCATGTGGGCCAAACGTGTGACGTGGTAGAAGATGGTGTCCGTTGGGAGCTTGATGACGCCCTTGCGCCTGGCCCAGCTCAAGTACCGGGAGGGTTCATGGTCAAAGACATCGGTGACGAACACGCATTCCTTGCAGTAACAGACGGGACACGCGACCCGGCAATTGTAACAGTTCACGCAATCAGCGAAATAGGTGGTGAGCTTTCCCAGATCCGACGTGACCTCCCGTGTTTCCTCGAACATCTTGTCCCTGTAAGCGATCCGTTCGGCGACCAGTCTCTCCACCGCCTCCGCCCGCCCGGAGGGTTCCTGGGCAGCGGGAAGCCCTAAGTTTTCAGCCAGGGCCTTCCCCCGCTCCGTCTTCGCCGTTAGGAACAGTTGGTCTCCACCGTCCGCCCCCAGGAAACCGATCTGAAGATCCGCCCCATCGGCCACCGGGTGCTCACAGGCCTTGCAGGCCGGGGCGATGTCAAAGTCCCCGAAGGAGGTCCCTTTTCCGGAAAGGGCGTTCTCATGGAAGCGCAAAGTCGCCTCCTCCCCCTTTTCTCCGGCAAAACGCGGGTAGTCCACGTTCCTGTATGCCCCAAGGCAATCTGTACCGATCAGGATCACCTCCTCCGCCCTTGCCTGTTTGAGTTTCACGAGTTCGATGAAAGCCCTGATCTCGCAAGGTCTCAAAACCGCGGCGATCCGGCCGTCCACAGGTTTTCGGGTCAGTCTGGAGACCACCTTGGCCGCGTTCATGGGAAACACAGGGGCCAAGGGATCGCTTCCCCCAAGCTTTTCCGGGTCGGTGACCAGGGTGGGCATCACCGTGTTCTTCATGGGTAGATGCTGCGGCACCAGGAGGGCATCGATCTCTCCGTCCTGGAGCATCTTCTTGAAAAGAGTCCTCATCGCCTCCAGGGGATCGGTGTCCTTCACTTCGATCTTCCACGTCATCGTCATCCTTTCCCTCCACCTTTCAGGCCATAGGCAATTTCTTTAGGTCATCTACAGCCCTTTTCTCCATACAGTCGCCTCGATGCCGGGCCGCCCCGGAAGCGATAATCCCGATCCCCGGGGATGTCCCGTGGTAAAGGGTCCCGGGGTTCCGGCGGGAGATCCGGATCTTCTCCGCCGAAGTTCCCGGGAAATCCTCTCAAAGCACCATCTGTGTCCGGGCCTCGTTCGGTCCAAGGGCCCTGATCTCCTCCACCATTTCCTTGACGGTTTCGGCGAAGTCCACTCCCTCGCTGGCCCCGATCCAGGTCAGCTTGACCCTGCGTTCATCGAAACCGAATTGGGGCAGGATCTCCTTGAGCAGTTTGACCCTTCGCCTGGCCTTGTAATTCCCGTTGATGTAATGGCAATCCCCGGGATGACAACCGCTGATGAGAACCCCGTCGGCGCCTTCCAGCAGGGCCTTGATGACATACTTGGGATCCACCATCCCGGTACACATCATTCGAATCAGCCGGATATTCTTGGGGTAAATCAACCGGGATGTCCCGGCCAAATCCGCAGCCGTATAGGTACACCAGTTACAAACAAAGGCGATGATGGTCGGTTCAAATGTGCTCATGGCTCCGCTCCTTTTCCCTTCACCCGCGGGCACCAAAAGGCCCCCTTTTCTTTTCCCCTGCCGGGCCTTTCCTCGACCCCTGCTGGGGGTTTTAACGATTGCCTGCCGAGGTTCACTGTCCCACGGCGGCGATGGCCTCGATGATTCCCTCCAGTTCGGCCAAAACCTGCTTCTCCCTGAAATGCCTGACCTGAGCCGCGCCACTGGGACAAAATCCCGCACAACTCCCGCATCCCTTGCAAAGGGCCTCGTTCACAACGGAGACCCCCCTTCGCTCATCAAACTCGATGGCCGAGTAAGCACATAGGTCGATGCAGGTCTGGCAGCCCGCACAGATGTTCGGGTCGATCCAGGATACCACGGGGGGGATCTCCACCTTCCCCCGGGTGGACAGGGCAATGCACTTAGCCGCTGCTCCGGAGGACTGGGAGACGGTGTCCGGGATGTCTTTGGGGCCCTGGCAGGTCCCTGCCAAAAAGACCCCGTCCGTGGAGGTATTCAATGGACCGAGCTTTGGATGTTCCTCCAGGAAAAAACCGTCCGCTCCCTGGTTCACACCGAAAACCCTTCCCACTTCCACGGCGTCTGCCCGGGATTGAACGGCGGCACAAAGGACCACCATGTCCACCGGCACCCTGTACCGTTTACCCAGGAGGGTATCCTCCCCTATGACCACCAACTTGCCCTCCTCCTCGGGTCCCAGGGCATGGTCCGTGATCTCAGCGGGTTTTCCCCGCACGAAGACGATTCCCTCCTCCTGGCACCGGCGGTAGAACTCCTCATATCCCTTTCCGAAGCAGCGCATGTCGATGTAAAAATCGTATACCCGGGTCTCATGCCCCACCTTGTCCTTGATGAGGTGCCCGTATTTCAGGGCGTACATGCAGCAGACCCGGGAGCAGTACTCGTGGTAGTTTTCATCCCGGCTCCCCACGCAGTGGATGATGGCCACACTCCCGGGCGGTTTGGTAAACCGCCCTTCTTCATCCCTGAGAAGAATCTGCCCACCCGTAGGCCCGGTGGCGTTGTTGAGCCTTTCGAACTCGAGGCTGGTCAGGACGTTGGGATACCTCCCATACCCGAACTGTTTCATGGGAGTAGGATCCCAAAGATCATAGCCCGTGGCCAGGATAATGCTTCCCACGTTTACTTCCAGGTCCTCCCCCTCCATGCTGTGGTCGATGGCCTTGGCCTCGCAGGCCCGCACACATTCCATGCACTCGGAGCAGACCCCGCAATTCAGGCAACGGCCGGCTTCCCGCCTCGCCTCTTCCTCCCCCAGGCCCTTGTTCACCTCGGCAAAGGAGGTTACACTTTCCCCCGCCTCTCTGATCTCCGGTTCCGCACGGGCCTCCTTCGGGAGCCCCTTAGGGATCTCCTGCCAATCCTTCCCCGGTTTTTCCTGGGATTCGATCTTTGCGGCCAGTGTCTCCAGGTCCCCTCCGGTGAGATACTCATGGATCGCCTCCGCCGCCTTGTGACCGCCGGCCACAGCCTCGATCACGGTGGCCGGACCGCTTACCACATCCCCGGCGGCAAAAACGTTGGGAATGGAGGTCTGCATGGTATAGGGGTTGACCTGGAAGGTTTCCCAGCGGGTCGTATCGGGACAACCGGTTTCCCGTAAGGATCCGAGATCGGGCTTCTGGCCGATGGCCGGGATCACGGCATCGCAGGGGATTCGGAATTCCGATCCTTCCACGGGCACGGGCCTTCTGCGTCCGGTTGCGTCCGGGGGGCCGAGTTTAGTCCGGATGCACTCCAGGGCCTCGACCTTTCCCTCGGCGCCTGCGAGGCGGAGCGGCGCGGAAAGGAAATGGATCTTGATCCCCTCCGCCAAGGCCTCCTCGATCTCCTCCCGGTAAGCGGGCATTTCTTCCCTGCCCCGGCGGTATACGATACTGACCTCCTCCGCGCCCAGCCGCAGGGAAGTGCGGGCCGCGTCCACAGCCACGTTTCCGCCGCCCAGGATGACAACGCGTCTCCCCGGGGCCTTCCGGTCCCCCAGGTTGACCCTCCTGAGAAATTCCACGGCGTCCCGAACACCTTCCAGTTCGTCTTCTCCGGGGATTCCGAGTTTCAGGGTATCATGGGCCCCGATCCCGAGGAACACGGCACCAAAACCCTCCTTCTCGAGGTCTGACAGGGTGAAATCCTTTCCCAGTCTCTTGTTGACTTCGGCCCGGATACCCAGTCCGAGGATGTAGTTGATTTCCTTGTCCAGAATTTCCGGGGGCAACCGGTAATCCGGGATTCCCACCCGGAGCATCCCGCCGAGCTCCGGCAATGCCTCGAAAATGGTCACCTGGTAGCCCCGCAGACGCAGGTCATAGGCCACGGTCAGTCCCGCGGGACCCGAACCGATGACGGCCACCTTTTCCTCCCGCTCCCCTGTCTCGGGCCTGGGAAGGTCTCTGAGGTCCACCTGATCGGCGGCGAACCGCTTGAGTTCCCTGATACTCAGGGGGGCATCAACCTGGGTTCTCCGGCATTCGGCCTCGCAGGGATGGGGACACACCCGGCCGAGAACCCCGGGGAGGGGGAGGCGTTCCATGATCAACTGGACGGCCTCCCGGTATTTCCCTTGGGCGATGAGCTGTACGTAGCCCTGCACGTTGACGCCCGCCGGGCAGGTCAAGACGCAGGGTGCCCGATCTTTTTTTTCAATGGCGAAGGTGATTGGAACAGCCTGGGGAAAACAACGGTATATGGCCTTTCTGGGACCTAGGCCCTCGTCCCATTCGTTGGGCCTGGTGACCGGGCATACGTTTGCGCATTCCCCGCATCCCGTACAGACCCCCTCCTTGACGTAACGGGGTTTACGATGGATCGTCACCCGGTAGTTTCCGATATACCCGGAGACCTCTTTCACTTCGCTGTAGGTGAGAAGCTCGATATTCGGATGCTGGCCCACGGACACCATCTTTGGGGTGCCGATACAGGCGGCACAGTCAAGGGTCGGGAAGGTTTTGTCGAACTGGAGCATGTGGCCCCCGAGGGTCGTGGACTTCTCCACGAGATAGACCCTGTAACCGGCCTCGGCCACGTCGAGGGCGGCCTGCATCCCCGCAATTCCTCCTCCCACCACCAGTACATCCGGGTTGACGCTCACCTCCCTCGCATCCAGGCTCTGGTGATAGTTGACCCGGTTGACGGCCGCCGCCGCAAGGGTCTTCGCCTTCCGCGTGGCTTCCTCCGGATCCTGGGTCACCCAGGAAACCTGTTCCCGAACCGAGGCCATCTGGAAGTAGTAGGGATTGAGCCCGGCCCGCTGGCAGGCCCCCTGAAAGGTCTTTTCGTGGAGCCTGGGGCTGCAGGAGGCCACTACCACCCGATTGAGTCCATATTCCCGGATGTCCCTCTCGATCATCTCCTGCCCGGGATCCGAGCACATGAACTTGTAATCCCGGGCGACCACCACGTTCGGGAGTCCCCCCACGAACTCGGCCACCGCCTTGACATCCACCTTTCCAGCAATGTTTACCCCGCAGTGGCAGACATAAAAGCCGATCTTCTTCTCCATGATTTCTCTCACCTCGACCCCGTGCTCGGGCTCTCAGCTACCGCGAGCCCTTATCTGCCGGTTCAGATCCCAGTAGCCGTTCCACGCATTCCAGGAGTTCGTCCGGTTCAGGGGGCTTTTCGATATAGGCGTCGGGCTCGGGAATGGACTGCCCCAGATAGGAATCCAGGACGTTCTGTGAGTGATAGAAGGTCTTCTTCGAAATGCCGGACAGGATTATGACCGGAATGTGTCTCAACTTCTCGTCGGTCTTGATCTCCCGGTACATCTGGACGCCTCCCTGCTTGGGCATCATCACATCGAGGATGACCAGGTCCGGCATGACCTCGCGCACCTTCTCGATGCCCTCTAAACCATGGCTGGCGACATAGGGCGCATACCCGCTCGTCTCCAGCAGGGTGGAGACGAAGATCCGGATATCCAGTTCGTCGTCCACCACCATGATCTTTTTCTTTTTGGCCATCTCCAGCCCCCCTTTCATCACGGAAGCGCTTTGAGTCTACAAAAGAGCACTTATCATGCCATACCGGAGAAAACGTTTTAAATTCAGGGAGTTAGAGATTAGGCCCCGAAAAGGGGGCGGCACGTAAGCCCCTCTTTGTTGCACAATTGAAACACTTTTCGAGGGGAATTTCCTTAGGGTATGTGAAATATGGCTTCTTTTTCGGAGTGTTAACGCATGCAACAAATGATGCATCACCGATGCATCATTTGTTGCATAATGAGTGGGTAGCGGGGAGACCTTTGAAAAATGCTCAATTTTGTTCAAGGTCAAGGAAAGCGAAAATTTTAACCACAGGAATACATTGAAGTATTTCGAGGATTAAAATTTGAGCCTGACGCCGAGATTGGGCAAAAGGGAGCATTTTTCAATGGTCTAGTGGGTTTATTGATCAGTATATTTCGGCTGGATCCTAGGGTTTGAAGTCTGCTGCGCTTTGGGGAAAGGCAGGGTCGATGCCTTGCAAGATTCGGGTTCAATGCCCGTCAGGGTTTCAGCTCGTATTTTTTCATCTTCCGCCAAAGGGTGGACCGGTCGATTCGGAGTTCCTTCGCCGCCTTACTCCGATGCCAACCGTGGCGTTTCAATGCCGCCAGGATCAGTTCCCTCTCGCTGCTTTCCCGGCTTCGGCCGAGACCCGGGAGACTTCCCTGTTCAAGGTCTTGGGGCGGCAGCCTCCCCTGAAGAAACAATGGGAGGTGTTTTTTCTCGATCACCTCCCCCGGGCACAGGATCAGGGCGTGTTCCAGGATGTTTTCAAGCTCCCGCACATTTCCCGGATAGTCGTAATTGAGGAGGATCTCCATGGCCTCCTTCGAGATCCTGTCCACCCTTGCATTCTGAACGGCCGCCAGCTTTTTCAAGAGGTGATCGATCAGGAGAGGAATGTCCCCCCGCCTGTCTTTCAGGGGAGGAAGTTGAATCCTTATGACGTTGAGCCTGTAAAAGAGATCTTCCCGAAAAGTTCTCTCCTTCACCTTCCTTTCCAGGTCACGGTTGGTGGCGGCGATGATTCGGACATTCACCCGGGTGGTCCTTCCGCCTCCCAGGGGATAGAATTCCTTGTCCTCCAAGACCCGCAGCAGCTTGGCCTGGAGAGGAAGAGGGAGATCCCCGATCTCGTCCAGAAAAATGGTGCCGCCGTCCGCCTCCTGGAAGCGTCCGGGTTTGTCCCTGTCCGCCCCTGTAAAGGCACCCTTGACATACCCGAACAATTCCGATTCGATCAGATTTTCTGGAAGGGCGGCACAGTTGACCTTGATGTAAGGTTTTCCGGCCCGTTTGCTGGCATTGTGGGTCACCTTGGCAAGGAGATCCTTTCCGGTCCCCGTGGCCCCCTCGATAAGAAGCGTGGCGTCACTCGATGCCACGGCCCGGATGGTCTCGAAGATCTGCTGCATGGTCGGGTCGCGGCCGATCATGTCCCCAAAGGTGTACCCCTTGCGGATTTCCCTGCTGAGCCGATGGATCAGGGAGAGATCCTGGATGGTGGCCAGCCCCCCGACGATCTCTCCATACTCGTTCCGCAAGGCCATGCAGTCGGCCTGGATCGGGATTTTCTTCCCTCCCTTTCCTGCGAGCACCAGCCGGCGGCTCGATCGGGACTTCCCGTCTCCGATGGAGGCCTTAAGGAGGGCGACAGCCTCCGTTTCCTCTCCACCCAAGAGAAGGGAGCAGGGTTTACCCAGGATCTCCCTTCGATCGTATCCGGAGATGGACTCCGCCCGGGCATTGAAAAAGGAGATATGCCCTCCCCGGGTTACGGTGAAAACCCCTATATCCAGGTTGTCCAGGATAATCTTGAGACGCTGCTCGTCATATCGGATCCTGTCGAGGAGATCTTCAAAAAGGGAATGGTCCTGGAGGATCTCGATACATCCGGCCGGTCTGCGCCGGGCATCGTAAAGGGGGGTGACGATCTTGGTGATGAGCCTCTTCTCTTCATTCGCGTCCAGGATCTCGATATCAAAGCTCATGGACCGGCGCCGCTCCATGACGGCACGGTGATACATGCATCCGCCGCGGCACAGATCATTGAGGAAGACTTCGTGGCAGGGCATTCCCACCACCTCTTCCTCCCTGTAACCCGTAAGGGCTTGAAAGGTACGGTTGAAGGAGGTGATCCGTCTTTCTGCATCCACGGTGAAGATCCCTACATTCAATCCATCGAGGATCGAACGCAACTGGTCATAGGAGATGAAGCCCCCTTCAACGTCTGCTTTTCGGGTCATCCTGGTACGGTGAATCAGGGCCCTTGAAGATCATTGTCTTGCCTCTCCGAGGGTTTCCCTGATCGCTTGTAAAAGTTGATCAGACTCGGGCGGTTTTTCGATATAGGCGGCGGGGGGAGGAAGTTCCATCCCCTCGGACCGGCTCAAGAGATTCCGGGAGCTGAGGAAGGTTTTCCGGGAGACGGCCGAGAGCATAATGACTGGAATACCCGCCAATTCCGGGTCCCTTTTAAGTTCAAGGTACATCCGGATGCCTCCCATCCTGGGCATCATGACATCGAGAATGATCAGGGAGGGTTTATGGCGTCTTGCCATCTCGAGCCCCTCCCTGCCGTCGGTCGCTGAAAGAGGTACGTAACCGTTGGTTTCGAGGAGGGTGGTTACGTAAATCCTCATGTCCAGCTCGTCATCCACCACAAGGACTTTTCGGCCGATCGTCGGAGCCCTCCTTCCCTAAGGATTGAAAAAACCGCCCCCTAAAGTATCTCTCCGGGAAGGATGAAGCGTTTGGCGGGATTTCGAATGGCGATAACGTGGCAATGGGCGTACTTGGAAACGTTGGCCACGGTACTTCCATGTTCGATCCGCTCTTGTTCCGATTTCCCCAAGGCCCCCATCACGATGACATCGATGTTGTTTTTCTTCGCATACCGGATAATCTCGACATCCGGAGCACCCTCTTTTACCACCATCACGTAATTTTGGAATCCCTCCAGTCTCTTCCCGTATTCCTTCATCAGGGCCTCCTCGGCCCTCTTGGCGACTTCTTCATTGAAAAAGGTCTCGCCTCCTTCTGCTCCCTCCGGGACATGCTCATCCACCACCTGCCGCAGATAGGTATAAGAGGAGTGGGGGACGTGGAGAATATGAAGTTTCGCCCCGTGTTTCTTAGCCAGGTCCAGGGCGTGAATGAAAGCGATATTGGCGTCTTCCGAAAAATCGGTGGCAAACAGAATGTTCTTATAGGAAACCATGGCTTTCCCCTTTCACGGCTTGCTGTTCAACCCTTCGGCACGGGTTCCCAAGGACCGGGGCATTCCGCCCTCAGGGATTCCCCGCTTCCTCACCGCTCTCTCCTCCTTCCCCGGGAAGACGAATAATGAACCTTGTACCCTTTTTTTCCTCGCTTTGCAACTCTATCCGCCCGCCGTGGGCATCGACGATCTTCTTGGTGATCATCAGCCCAAGGCCTGTTCCGCGGGAGCCTTTTGTGCTGAAAAACCTACGGAAAACCTTTTCCCTGGTCTCCTCGTCCATGCCGCATCCGTTGTCGATGATCTCAAAGGACACTCCGCCCGCGCCGTTCCTCCGGGAGCGAAGGACGACCCTCAAGGGCTCGGGTGACGCCCCCTTCCCTTCGCAGGCCTCAATGGCGTTGGTCACCAGGTTCAAAAGGCAGCGGTGGATTTCTTCGGGATCAAGCAAGACCCTGGGCAGGTCTTCCTCGGTATCCAGTTCCAGGGTGACTCCGCACGCCTCGGCACGCGGAAGCATCAGTTCATGGATCTCCCGTAAAATGCGGTTGGGATCGCAAGGCCGCCTTTCAAGTTCCCTTTCCCTTGCATAGTTCAACAATTCCAGGGCCATGTCCTTTATCCTGTCGATGTTTTCCTTGATCATCCGCCACCCCTGGAGAAGATAGGTCCTGTTGTCCAGCTCCAATCCCTTCTCCAGGACAAAGGCACCGCCCGTAAGGCCGCTGGTGATGTTTTTAATGGCATGGGCGAGACCGGCCACAGTTTGCCCAACTGCCGCCAATCGCTCCGCCTCCATGAGGGCCCTGGTCTTTTCCTCTACGAGTTTTTCGAGATTCTCCGTGTGCTCGCGAATCTGCTTCTTGAAGAAGATTTTCTCCTTTGCCCTGCCCAGGGCGATATCAAGGGCATCGTCATTGATGGGTTTTGTTATGAAATCGGCTGCGTCGTTCTTGATGCTCTGGATGGCCAGATCCATGTCGCCATGGCCCGTAATCATGATGACCTCTGTCTCCGGGCTCTCCGCCTTGATCTGTCTGAGGACCTCGATCCCGTCCATTCCGGGCATCTTGATATCCGTAAGCACGATGGCCGGGTTCTCCCGGCGGAACACCCGAAGGGCTTCCTCGCCGTTCCCGGCGGTGAACACCTCGTACCCCCTGTCCCGCAAGGATATCCCGAGGACCTTACGGATTCCCTCCTCGTCGTCCACCAAAAGGATTTTCTCTTCCATCATCGCCTTCCCGGATAGGGGAATCGAAGGATAAAGGCGGAACCTTCTCCTTCACGACTTCTCACCTCTATGGTGCCTTCGTAATCCCGAACGATGCCGTAACTGATGGAAAGCCCGAGTCCTGTTCCCTTGCCCACCTTCTTGGTCGAGAAAAAGGGATCAAAGATTCTCCCGCGGATGGATTCCGGGATCCCTATACCCGTATCCCGAACCTCGACGACCACCTGCCCGTCTTCCATGCCCGTCCTGAGGTATATCCTCTTTTCTCCAGGGGGGGCGCTCCTCCCCTCCCACTTCTCCTCGATAGCGTCCCGGGCGTTGGTAAACAAGTTGATGAAGACCTGTTCGAGCCGGTTGGCATCTGCCATGATAACGGGAATATCCTTGTCCAGGTCCATGACCACCTCGATCTCCCTCAGCCTCAACTGCTGGTTGAAAATCTCCAGGGCCTTCAGCAAGGTGTCGTTGACCTGAACCTCGGATCTTTTCACCTCAGCCGGCCTTCCAAATTCCCTCATGTGGTTGATGATCTTGGAGGCCCGATCCACGTGGCTGTCGATCTCACTGGTCATGGTCTCCAGGATGTCGTCCTCTATGGGCTCCTTCCTCCTGACCTTCCGGAGAAGAAAGGAGCTGGCGGTCTTGATCACCGACAAGGGCTGATTCAGTTCGTGGGCCACGCCGGTAGCCATCTCTCCAAGTGTGGCCATTTTGCCGGCTTGAATCAATTGCTGCTCGGCCATCAACCTGGCCGTTATATCGTTTGCGGTGACAAGAAGTGCCTTCCTCTGACCGTATTCTCCGTGGGATACATACATGTTGACGAAAATGGTCTCTCCATCCTTCTTGATCTGGCGGACCTTGCTCAGCCCCTCAGCGTTTCTTATCTTCCCGGCGCAGGTCTCCCGGTCTCCCTCTTCAAAGAACTGCATGAAAGAACTGCCGAGAATCTCTTCCTTCCCAAAACCGTATACCGCCTCGATACTGTTGTTGCAATCGATGATCTCGAGACTTTCAGGGTCGAGGACGAAAATGGGATTGGGCATGGTGTTGAAAATCATCCGGTATTTTTCCTCGGACTTCCTGACTTCATTTTCCAGGAATTTCATTTGTGTAACATCAAGGCACATCTCCATGACGGCCACGATCCGCCCCCCGGAATCCCGGATGGGCACGGTTCGAACCATCCAGAAGGAACGGGTCCCATCCTTATTGATCCCCATCTCTTCACTGCTCCTGGGCCTTCCGTCACTGAAAGTTCCTACCAGTGGACATACCCCGCACCTTTCTTGACGTCCCTTGTAGGCATGGTAGCAGTAATCCCCGGGGCTGGGGTCGAACCGCCTCGCAAATTCCTTGTTATACTTCAAAAGCCTGAATTCCCGGTCCTGTACGGTTACGTAACAGGGAACGTGCTCGAAGAGGTTCCTGTACTCCTCCTTCTGCTTATTGAGCTCCTCTTGCTTTTCCCCGATCTGCTTTCCCATCCGGTTAATGGCCGATGCCAGTTGACCGATTTCGTCGTCCCGCCTCACGTCCACCCTGTAACCATACTCTCCCCTTCCGATATGGTTGGTCCCGTTGATCAATTCCTTAATGGGTCGGTTTACAAAGCGGACGATGAAAAATCCGATGATCCCCGAAGTGGCGATGAAGATGGCCAGGGCCAAAGTGAGGATTTCGATGGCCCTTTTTTCCTGTGATTCAATGCTGAAGTAGGACCAAATGGAAAAACTGACCAGCAATACGAGTCCGACCAGACAGATGAGGCGGAAACTGAGACTGCGGTAGATTCGAAACCGTCTTTTGGACATGGACCCAAGCCTTATCCGGGATAAATTCTGCGCATTATCGGCAAACTTGGCAATTTTATAATCCTA
>JAFDEE010000061.1 GCA_019310525.1 Deltaproteobacteria bacterium
TTCGAGGATTAAAATTTGTCCGCGCTGCGCTTGGACTCCCCACCCTTCGGGCGGGTCCCCGGTTTGAGCCTGACGCAGAGATTGCGGAAATTGGCCATTTATGGATGGACACTAGTTATCGTTTCATCCATCGGGGTACTCCCCCCACTTCCCCTGATATGTGACTCAACAGGGTGCGGGTTTCAAGATTGTCCATACAAGATTCGAGTTCAAAGGCCCTTTACGAGCCCTGGCACAAGGTGAACACGATGCTTTTAAGAACCGGAAGATACTATAAGAGCTTATGCCTCTCCCTTTTCGCTTGCATGCTCATCCTTCTTTGGGCCGGAATGCTTCGGGCGGAGACCCCGATCCCGAAGCCAAAGGGGCTGGTGAACGATTTTGCCGACGTGATCCCGCCTTCTTACGAAGATCGGCTGAAGGCCTTGACCCAGGAGTTGCTCCAAAAAACCGGTGTTCCGGTGGTAGTGGTAACCATGCCCGATATCGGAGGGGCGGAATACAACGACTATGCCAACCGGCTTTATAGCTCATGGGGAATCGGCAAGAAAGGAGAGGACAAAGGGGTCCTGATCTTCATCACCATCAAGGAGCGGAAGATGAGGATCGAGACAGGGTACGGCGTGGAGGGAATCCTCCCGGACGGTCTGGTGGGTGAGATCCGCGACAAGTACATGATCCCTTACCTTAAAGAGAACAAATTCGGGGAAGGATTGCTTTACGGTGCTGCTGCGGTGGCCCAGGTGATTGCCAAGGATGCCGGGGTGAAATTAACCGGGCAGGTCCAGGTGAAAGTGCCGAAGAAAAGGAGTCGTGGATTCTCCTTCCTCCCGTTGATTGCCATTTTTGCACTTTTTTTTCTCCTGAACACCAGGGGCCGGGGAGGCCGGGGAATCTTTTTCCTTCCGCTTCTTATGGGTGGCGGTTTCAGGCACGGCGGGGGCGGTTTCGGTGGGAGTTTCGGGGGCTTCGGGGGCGGTTTCGGTGGCTTCGGCGGAGGCATGAGCGGGGGTGGAGGTGCCGGTGGAGGTTTTTAATCAGCGCCTCCGGGAGAACCAAACAAAGAGAAACCTTTAGAACTTCTTTAGAAGATCTCAACGGCTGCCCAAGACATCTCTTATTAATTCAACCGAAAGATTGGTGAGGAGTATAAAAACATGCCCAAGATACCCAAAGACCCCAAGGAGATCCTCGAGGCGTTCTCTGCCGATTATCAGGCCCTTTTCGGCGAGAATCTCGTTAGCATCATCCTTTACGGGAGCGCCGCGGCAGACGGTTACCGGCCGGGGAAATCCGATATCAACTTCATGGTCGTACTCACCGAGGAAGGGATCGATGACCTGGAGCGCGCCCTTCCCCTGGTGGAAAAGTGGAAGAAGCGGAATGTGGCCGTCCCTCTGTTCCTAACTCAAAATTACATCCGCACCTCTACTGACGTGTTTCCTGTGGAATACCTCGGTTTCCATAGAAGACACCATCTCGTTTACGGAAAGGATCTCCTTTCAGACCTCTCCTTCGATCCCCAATGGGTGAGGCTTCAGTGCGAGCGGGAGATCAAGGGAAAACTCCTCCTGCTGAGGGAGGCCTATTTCCAGGCGGGGGGAAAGGCCAGAGGGCTGAGGGAACTGATCGCACAATCGATCCGTGCCTTTACGGCGATCTTCGAGGCCTTACTGTTCCTCAAAAACATTGAGGTTCCCCCAAAAGGGCGTGATACGGTGAAGCTTGCATGCGAGGCCTTCGGCCTGGATGCCGCCCTTTTCGACAAGCTACTGGATATCCGGGAAGAGCGGTTGAAACCGTCTGGAGAGGAGGTCCAGAAACTCTTCAAACGGTATCTTCATGAAGTAAGGAAACTCGCCCAAGCGGTGGATTCAATGGGAGGATAGTTAAAATGGGTAAAGGACTGAAGACACTTCTGATCGTTCTGGCTGTACTGTTTGTTATCGTCGCAATCCCCTTCTTTTATCTCAAGGCCACTTACAACAGCCTCGTGAGCATGGATGAGGAGGTCAAGGCCGCATGGGCCCAGGTGGAAAACCAGCTCCAGCGGAGATATGACCTGATTCCCAATTATGTAGAAACCGTGAAGGGGTATGCGGCCCACGAAAAGGAAGTCTTGATGGGTGTAACAGAGGCCCGGGCCAAAGTGGGAGGAGCGGGAAATATCAGTGAAAAGATCGAGGCCAACAACCGCCTTTCGGCCGCCCTGGGCCGGTTGCTCCTGGTCGTCGAACGATACCCGGATCTTAAGGCCAATACCAACTTCATCCGCCTCCAGGACGAGTTGGCCGGGACGGAAAACCGAATCGCGGTTGAACGGCGGCGTTACAACGAGAAGGTCAAGGAATACAATATCAAGATACGTCGGTTTCCGACCAATATCATTGCGGGGTTCTTCGGCTTTGAAAAGGCCCCCTTCTTTGAGGTTCCTAAAGAGCGCCAGGAGGTCCCGAAGGTGAAGTTCACGAATGAATAAAATGGGTCACGTGGCCCGGCCTTACGATGGGAGAAAAATTGGGACCACCCAAGGAAACAGCATAGATCCAGGAGGAGAGTAGAAACGATGATACGGGCGAAACTGTGGTTGACTTGCGCGGCCATGCATGACCCGGTCACTCCGGTCCTGGTACGGCCGGCGGTGATCGGGTGGGAGGCCAAGTACAGGCAGGTGGATTTGACTATAGAACGCCCCTTCAAGGGCGATGAACTCCTCATGCGAATGAAGGGTTGGGTGACCTCTGACGTGAAAAAGGTGGTGGAGGTCGTCAAGAGGCACGGTTTCCTGAAGGTCCTGGACGAGCGGGACCTCGTGGTGGAGATGAACAGCGAGGAGGACTACGGGAATCTGGTCGCGGATCTCAAGGAGAACTTCGAGGACCAGGTGACCCTGGAGCGGATATGACAGATCCCCCGCCCCGTTCTCAACCCTCTTCTTTGTGATTCTGTAAATGCCGTAAATGTAGAGACCTTTGAAAAATGCTCAATTTTGGTCAAGTTCAAGGAAGGCGAAAATTTCAACCGCAGGAATACATTTAGTATTTTGAGGATTGAAATTTAAGCCTGACGCCGCAATTGGACAAAAGGGGGCGTTTTTCAAAGGTCTCATGTAATTAGTCCCATGGAGTATTGACAAATACCCATATATTCCATTATGAAATAATCCACTTAAGAATAAGAGAGGAGACCAAGACGAGACATGGCCGATCAGTACAAGTCCTCTGCAACTGTTATCTCCCTTGAGGAGGCGGTGGGGAAGGTCCTTGCCCATGACATAACAGAAATCCGTCCCGGCCGGTTCAAGGGGGCCGCCTTCAAGAAAGGGCACATCCTCAGGGTGGAAGACCTGGAGCACCTCAGGCGGCTCGGAAAGGAACATCTGTATGTATTGCACATTGGCCCCGGGGAACTCCACGAAGACGACGCTGCCGTCCGGCTTGCAAGGGCCCTTGCGGGCAAGGGGATCGTGTATACTGAGCGGCCGAGCGAGGGAAAGATCGCTCTTAAGGCGGCCCACAGGGGGCTCCTGAAGGTAAACGTGGAGACCCTCACGGAATTCAACCTGGTGCCCAGTGTCACCTGTGCCAGCAGGCATAATAACACCGTGGTGGAGAAGGGTGAAACCATTGCAGCCACCCGGGTGATTCCCCTGGTCATCGACCGCAGTAAGGTGGACCGAGCCGTCGAGGTTGCCGGCGGGGCGGGAGGCGTTTTCTCCGTAAAGCCGTTTGCCACGCCCGAGACCGGGTTGATCATAACGGGAAATGAGGTGTTCACCGGACGGATCGATGATCAATTCGCCCCCATCCTGCAAAAAAAGCTGGGGGACTACCATTGTCCGGTAAAGGAGATCCGGATCCTTCCGGACAACCGGGTAAAAATCAAGAAGGCCATCCTTGAATTCCTGGAAAAGGGACTGGGTCTTATCCTGGTTGCAGGAGGGATGAGCGTGGACCCGGACGACTTAACCCGCCTCGCCATCGCGGACGCAGGGGCTGAAGACGTGGTCTACGGGACACCGATCCTGCCTGGTGCCATGTTCCTTTATGCCCACTTCGGCGAAGTACCGGTGATGGGTCTTCCCGCTTGTGTATTGTATTACGGGGCTACGGTTTTCGATATCATGCTGCCGAGGGTCCTTGCGGGGGAACCAATCACCAGGCACGATTTGGCGGCCATGGCCCACGGGGGCCTCTGCCTCAATTGCAGGCAATGCCGATTTCCCGTTTGCCCCTTCGGGAAGTAAGTGGGTTCAAGATTGGTTATGCAAGATTCAGGCATAGGACCCCTTCCATGAAAACCAGGCCCGCAGTCGAATATGTCCTCCTCGGGAGCCTGGTGCAAGGCCCGAGGCACGGGTACGAAATCATACGGTTCCTGGAAAGCGACCTGGGTACCACTTGGCGTGTTGGAACAAGTCAACTCTATAGCGTTCTCAAGCGCCTTGAACATAAAGGGTTGGTAAGGTCGACTGTCGAGACTCAGGAGACCAGGCCTTCCAGGCGGGTGTTTTCCCTGACGGGCGAAGGGAAGAAGGTGTTTGAATCCTGGCTCCATACACCAACGCGCCACGTGCGTGACATGCGGGTTGAATTCCTGGCCAAGCTCTTTTTTATCAGGAAGTGCTCCCGGGAGAAGGGAAACGAACTGCTCGACGCTCAGATCCGGGTCCTGGAAAGCATCAGGGACAAGTTGCTCAGGTCCAGGGAAAGGGAGACAGACCCTTTTTCGAGACTGGTATGGGGTTTCCGGCTCGAAACCATACGTGCCTGGATGACCTGGCTCGAGCAGGAAGCCGTTGACTTCTTGAAAACATCCCAAAGGGTGGAAAGAGGGGAAAAGGATGAGCGAGATCTACGATGAGATAAAGGGGCGCTTCAATGAGATCTTGAAAGACAGGGACATGCTCGCTGAGAGCGTCCGGGTGAAGGCAAGGGCCTTGAGCGCCGAAGAGGCCATCGGCAACCCGGAGGCGGACGATTTCCCGCTTCAAAAAGGCAGGGAAAGGCTCATGCAGGCCGAGTTTCGTGGAGCGTTCGGCCAGGCCTTCACGGACCGCTACGGGGATTTCGAAGGGACCCTGGGGGAGATCCTGGAAATGCCCCTGGAGAACAACTACAGAAGGGCGGTTTTCATCGCTACCCTGAACGCGGTTCTTAGGTCCCTGGGGATGATTGAAAAGACCGTGCATTGCCGCGACAGGGAGCCGGCCCGGTGCGCCAGGGAACTCGTAGAGTCCTTGAAAGCCGGTTATGGGAAGGTGAACATCCTTCAGGTGGGATTCCAGCCGCGCATGGTGGAATACCTGGCGCGGGAATTCAGGCTGAAGGTCCTGGACCTGGACGAAGAAAACATCGGCGCTGAAAAATTCGGGGTTGTGATCGAAGGACCCGAGGCCACCGTGGAGGCGGTGGAGTGGGCCGACCTCCTTCTGGTTACAGGGACTACTGTCGTGAATGATACGATCCACGAATTCCTCGGCAAAAAACCGATGCTGTTATACGGGACCACCATTTCAGGAGCGGCCAGGCTAATGGGCTGGGAGCGGTTCTGCGCCTACGGTCATTAGGAACAACACACGGCACGTGGCCTAGAGAAGGATCGATGGTGGATTCACTCTCACTCTTGGTGAAAAGGGGAGATGTTTGAAAAGTCTGAAGAAGTACTTGTTTTTCATGCTTGTTGGATTTTGCTGTCTCCCGAGTGCTCCCGCCCGGGGAGCCGGAAGCGGCCGGGGCATAGGTATTGCGGTGGAGTTCAATGATCATCCCCTTTGCGCCTACGTGGCGCGGGATAGGGGGTGGTTTGAGAAAGCGGGGTTAAGGTTGCGTTCCTACGAAAGCTACGTAACAGGCATGGCCCTTGCCGCCGCTCTCGCCCGGGGAGACATCCAGGCGGCCTATGTCTGCCTGGTGCCCGCAATAAATGTTTACGCAAACGCGGAAGTGCCCATAAAGATCATCTGCGGGACCCATAGATACGGGTACGGCCTCGTGGTGAACCCTGAAAAGATAAAAAAGGTAAGGGATCTCATGAATCCCGGGATCCGGATCGGGTGTGTCAGGGAAGGGGGGAGTGTAGACCTCGTTCTTCATAAGGTCATGGAAGGCTATGGGCTTGACAAGGAAAGCATTTTAAAAAAGGTGCAGCGGATGAATCCTCCAGCCCAACTGCTCGCGATAAAGACAGGCAGGCTGGATGCTGCCTTTCTGCCCGAGCAATGGGCGACCATGGCCGAGGATTCCGGGTTCAAGATGCTCCTCACGGCCAGGGATGTCTGGCCCGGGATGCAGGGGAGTGTGCTCGTGGTCAAGGAAGATTTCATCGAAAAGCACCCCGACCTGGTGAAGGCGCTCCTGAAGGTGACGCTGTACGCGACGGATTGGGCGGGTAAGCACCCTGGAGAAGCGGCGAAAATCCTGGCGCGGCAATTGTCGATCGCGGGTGATAAAATCTTCCCTGCCAAACTGGCGCGGATCACATCGAAGTTTGAGATCACTCCGGAGACCCTTTTATGCTCCATGGGGCGTCTGGAATATACCAATGCGATCGATCCGGGGACGGTCCAGGAAGTGATTCGTTTCATGACAAAAATGGGATACCTGAGGCACGAGTTCCG
The DNA here is from genome assembly GCA_019310525.1 of Deltaproteobacteria bacterium. Taxonomy (NCBI): domain Bacteria; kingdom Pseudomonadati; phylum Myxococcota; class Myxococcia; species Deltaproteobacteria bacterium. The sequence goes on from JAFDEE010000061.1 coordinate 6,620, forward strand.
TGCCCGGGATATCCTTCGACTTTCCCCTCATCCATGAAATTTTCAGAAACGATCAAGCCGGGCTGGGGAATTGCGCCCGTGGTGGTATTCATCGGACTCTGGGAACTGACCTCCAGACTTGACCTGCTACCCCTTGTCCCACCCTTCACCGCCGTTATGGAGGAATTCTACCGGCTGAGCGTCAGCGGTGTGCTGACGGCCCACTTTTTGAGGAGTCTGATAAGAGTGCTCGCCGGATTCTGCGGCGGGTCCGTGGCCGGCCTGATCACAGGGGTTTTCCTGGGCTGGAAAGATATCTTCAACAAGACGTTCAGCCCGATCATCAGCCTCCTCTATCCCATTCCGGCCCTCGGGTGGTTGCCCCTTTTCATGCTCTGGATCGGGATAAGCGAGGCCCTGCCCATAGCCATCATATTCACCTGCTCCTTTTTTCCGGTATGCTATAACACCGCCACCGGGATCAGGGGCGTGAACAGGGATTTGGTCCAGGTGGCAAGGACCCTGGGGGCATCCGAATCCAGGATCTTGACCACCATCGTCATTCCCCTTGCCTTGCCAGCTATTTTTACCGGCCTGAGGCTTGAGGCCGGCATGGCATGGAGGGTGATCATAGCGGCCGAGATGGTTGCCATTCCAACGGGGATCGGGGCACTGCTTATGAGGGCCGAAAGTCTGATCCGGGTGGACATCATTATCGTGTGCCTCATCGTTCTGTCCTTGATGTGCCTGTCCTTCGAAAAATTTTTCCTCTTTCTGGAGCACCGGTTGACTCGCCGGTGGACGTAATATGCCGGCAATAGAGCTCAAGGACATCCGCAACTATGCCTGCCACGGGGTAAACCTACGGATCGAGCCGGGTGAATTCCTGGTGCTGCTGGGCCCGAACGGCGCGGGGAAGAGTACGCTTCTCAATATCATCGCAGGGTTGAGGGAGTATGAGGGATCCGTTAAGGTGAGCGGGAGATCCGTGGATCATCTCCCACCCCAGAAAAGAAAGGTAGGATATCTGTTTCAGGACCTTGCCTTGTTCCCTCATCTCGATGCCGCCTCGAACATAGCCTATGGCTTGAAGGCTGCGGGTTGGCCGGAAAAAAGCATTGCATCCCGCGTGGAAGAACTCCTCGACATGATGAGGGTAAGACACCTGGCCGATTGCCATCCCGGGCGCCTCAGCGGCGGGGAAAAGCAAAGGGTGGCCCTGGCCCGGGCACTGGCCCCCGACCCGGAAATCCTCCTCCTTGATGAGCCCATGAGCAGCATGGATCTTCAGACCGCAAAGCACCTCAGGCTGGAGTTGAAGCGAATCCAGCGGACCATGGGGATCCCCACCCTCTATGTTACCCATGAACTCCGGGAGGCAGAAGAACTGGCCGACAGGATAGCGGTGCTGATCGAAGGCAGGATCGAGCAGATCGGCAGACCCCACGAAGTGTTTTTCTCACCTGCGAATGAGAAGGTGCTACGTTTCATCGGGGCGCCCAATATCCTGGAGTGCAGCGGCGGAAAGACAATCGGGACCGGTTTGAAGGAAGTGGTGTGCTCCGGAATGCCCCTTGTGATCCCTGATGAGGGGGGCCGGATCAGGCGAATCGCCCTATTCCCAGGAGACATCTATGTCTCGCCCCACCTTCCCCCGGGCCCGAACGTGAATCGATTCAAGGGCGTTTTATCGGAAATCCGGATCCTGCCGGAGATCGTCAGGCTCCGGGTAATCGTCGGGGAGACCCCGCTCTGGGCTGAGATACCCCATCAGACCTTTGAGGCATTGGGGCTCCGGAAAGGGCAGGATGTCTTCTTAATCATTAAATTGAGGCGAATAAAGGCGGATTATGAATGAGGACTCATTCGGCGCGGCTGCGGACGGGCTTGAGCTTCTTTTTAAGCTGTATGGTGTCGTAGGTAAGGCCGTCCTGGTCGGCCCCCGATGAGTCCTGAAGCATCATGCTTTGAGAATTGGCACTTTATATTTCTTTAAATGCAAGTCGTGTGTCACAAGAGTGAGTCTTTCCACCTTTGCCTGCGCTATGAGCAACCTGTCGAAAGGATCACGATGATGGAATGGCAGGTCTTTGATCGCATCAGCATGGTCTACAGTAATGTCCAGCATTTCAAAGGGCTGGCGGGACAATACTTTTCGAAAGTTGGATGGAATTATAAGCTTGCCCAACGCTTGTTTAATTCGGATTTCCCATATAACCACTGCGCTGACAAATACGATATTATTCCAATCGGAAATAGCCTTTTTCGCCTTGCTGGAAAGCAGAGGGTTGTCGTCGAGCCACCATAAAAGCACATGGGTATCAAGCAACAGATTCATTTGTCCTGCATCCCGAATGCCTCTGCGATGTCTTTGGGCAATTCATCAAAGTCGTCGGCAATTTTAATTTTGCCGCGTAACGCTCCAGGCTTGCGCGGCTTTCCGCTGTGTTCATAAGGTACCAGTTTTGCGACAGGCTTACCCGCCTTTCCGATGATCACCTCTTGGCCGGACAGGACTTTCTCAATAAGAGCTGATAATTGAGCCTTTGCCTGGGAAATATTGGCCATAATCATATTTTCACCTCCAGATAGTCTAGTCTGGTCAGACCAGGTCAAAAATGTCAAGCCCATTTTTTCAAAGCCATGGAATCGGGAGCGCTCCACGGCCCTTCCCTAAAAAAGGGGGCATTCAAAAGTGACAGATTGAAACCCCAGGCAAATCAAGGAAACGATTTCGGGTTTGACAGGATCAAGGCCCCTCAAAACGTCAATACCTTGTCCGCTTCCATCGCCAGTTCGTATAGATCGTCCATCCATCCGATCGGGCAAGTGCTGGACCCCACCAGACCGTGGGATTTCATGCATACGCCTCAGACATAAAAGTCGCCCTCGAACTGCTCTATCTCGGCCGCCACCGGAAACTCGCTGTTGTCGAGCTGTTCAAAAAGAACACCCTTCCCCAGCATGAATACGCTCACCTCGTCTCCCTTTTTCACTCCTATGTTTGCCATGCGCATGGCATTGTAAACAGTCTCAGGGTCATCCGTGGTGATAATAAAAAGAACATTCACGACTGCTCCTCCCCCATAAGGCAAAATTCAGGTCCCTCTTTTGTTTACTTCCTGCAGCTTCCGGTTTTGGCCGATCCTTCCCCCCGTTCTTTACTCAGAATTATCCTTGCATCCGCCACGATACATGATTCAGGAGAGCAGAAGATGGGGTTCAGGTCGATTGAATCCATGTATTCACGGATATCCATTACCAAATCCGAGAATGCCAGGAGTGTACTCGTTAATGCTTCCATGTTAATAGGCTCCGAGCCCCTGTAACCTTCCAGGAGTTCATGTGCTTTCAGTTTCCTGACCATGGACAAAATATCACTTTCCCTAAGAGGGGCCATTCGCAGCACCGTATCCTTGTAGATTTCAACCCCTGTACCCCCCATCCCGAAGAGAATCACCGGACCGAACTGGTAGTCCACCTTGGCCCCGGCCATCAACTCCATGCCGGAGACCGTTTCTTCCACCAAAACGCCTGCGAACCCTTCCATCCGGCTGAATCTCCGGAAGGCATCATTCAGTGATTCTTCGTCTTTAATACCTGTGATTACTCCTCCTACATCTGACTTATGAACCACCCTTTGCGAAACCACTTTGGCCACCACCGGGAAGCCATGCTCCCTGGCGAACTGGACGGCCTCTTCCGGACTGGAGGTCCATTTCAACCGTGGCACGCCAATTCCATAGGACCGCAAAATATTTTTGGCTTCGGGCTCAAGTATCCAGCCCTTGTCCATTGAAGCATGCACTACTTCTATTATTTCCTTTTTCAGCATGGTTGACACCTCCTCAATGCCTCGGCCATGAGCACCGCAGCCTCAATGGAATGGGCGACCGGCACTCCGTTCAGCTCGAACCCCTCTATGAGCATTCGGTATTTTTCCACATGCGGCACATAGGCGATCAAGACCTTGCCTTCCTTTTGGTAGATGTTACTTAGCCTGGCCCCAAGGTCGGAAGAGATTCCAGGAAGGTATGGAAGAAGAAGCAACAGGACACAGTCTATTTCGGGGATTTTGCTGAGATGGGCGGCGGCGGCAACAAAATCTTCATCCACGGCACTGCCCGTCAGGTCAAGAGGATTGCCCAGGGATGCGATATCCCTGACGCTCTTGGACAGGTCCTGCCGGATTTTCGCCTGCTCCTGGGCCTTGAGGCCGGGGACGAGGAGGCCGTGGGCCGAGCAGACATCCACCGCCAAGGCACCGTGTCCACCACTGCCGGTGATGATACCGATTTTACCTTCAATAGGCCTTTGATAACAGCTGAGAGACTCACAAAAGGAGATCAGCTCAAGTTCATCCTTTGCCTCGACCACGCCCATCTGGGCCAGCACCTGGGAAAACACCTCGTAGTCACCGGCAAGGGACGCTGTATGGCTCGAAACCGCACGAACTCCCCCAGGGGTCTTGCCGGATTTGATTACAATAACCGGTTTTGAACACCTGGACGCAGTAAGGACGAAATCGCGGCCTTCGCCTCGGCCGAAGCCCTCAATATAAAACGCGATAACCCCTGTTCGGGGATCCGCGTCCAGGTATTCCAGGAGGTCTATTTCCCTGATCAGGGCCTTGTTTCCGATACTGACGCCAAGGGAGAGCCCGATTCCCTCCTCCCTGAATTTGACCATATGATCGACCAGGATGCCGCCGCTCTGGCTGATAACTGCCACGTTTCCCTGCTCGGGCCTGACCATACGCTCAATGGGAAGAAAAAAGGAGTCGACAATGGCAGGGACATAAATTCCCAGGCAGTTCGGGCCGATAAAGGGGAAATCGGCCTCCCTTGCCATGGAAACGAGGGTTTCCTGTAAATCATTGCGGCCGATTTCAGCAAAGCCGCCGGATATGACAGCCGCCGCTCCTGTTCCGCTCTCAATGCATTCCGAGAGGACCTCTGGTACATGTTCCGCCCGCACGGCAATCACGGCCAAATCCACTTTTTCAGGGATGTCAGAAATTTTCCTGAAAACCGTTTCACCCTGCAGCAAGCCGCCTCTTGGATTTACTGCGAAAACCTTTACCGGATACCGCAGGTGGTTCTTGTTGAAAATAACATTGGCAGGGTGCTGGTAGTTCTGCAGTGACACACCCACAACCGCCATTGTCTTAGGTTGAAACAGGGGCCTGAAATCCATGGTAATCTCCTTAATTATAAGGGGTTTTTAACCATATGATCCACGCATCACAGCGGACACAAGGAGTAAGAAGCCCATGATTTCCGCAATGATAAAACCTCCAAGCCCCAGGAGGGATATTTCTTCAGATTCCCGGGAAGAGTCCCGGCAAAGCCATCAGCAAAGATCAGACGACCGAAATTGCCTACGTTTTAGAAATCATATTCTACAAGTTTCAGATTTCTTTTTACACCTTTTTCATCTTTCCGTCATTGCTTAACACAGGGCATTGACAAACTGATTCAAATTGTTTATAGTTGAACAAATGTTCATCTATAGCATCCAACATAGGAATCTTAACGAGGTCCCGGCAAAATGGAAAACTCAAAAAACGACATGTGCGATATCAACTTCGTAAACGAGGAAAAGGTCGCTTCCGTCAGGAAAAAAATGAAACCCGACGAGACAATGCAGCGTATTGCAGAAACATTCAAGGTTCTCGGTGATCCCACAAGGATAAAAATAATCTTCGCCTTGTCACAGGAGGAACTCTGTGTGTGTGATATCGCCAATCTTCTGGGGGCAACGAGGACTGCGATATCCCATCAATTGAGGGTACTTAGAAACCTGAGGCTCGTAAAATACAGGAAGGAAGGTAAAATGGCCTTCTACTCCCTTGATGACGAACACATCGAAAACCTCTTTGCCGAAGGAATGAGACATGTCGAAGAAGAGTGAACCCGGGGATAGACCCTACGATTTCAAGAAGTTCCTGCCCATGAAAAAGCCTGCCAGTAATAGGGACATTCACTGCCTTGGAGGGACATGTAATCCTTCATTCCATGATAATCGGTCCGAGTCTTCTCCTGTTCCGGACGGTTCAAAGTTTTACCTTGATGGACTGAGCTGTGCCTCATGTGCGTCAAAGATTGAAGATGCCCTGAATCAGATGGAAGGGGTTCGGGCGTCGCTGGATTTCGCCGCCTCCACGCTTTATCTCAATGCCGTGGACGAGAAACTCGAAACAGAAGCACTCAGGTTGGTCAAAAAGATGGAGCCTCATCTTAAGATAAAAGATATGGAGACAGATGACGAAGAAGATGACGGAAAAAACGCATCTTCCATTCTCGTGAAGATCGTGTTTGCCGGCGTATTTTTTTTAACGGGCCTCATACTCCAGAATTATGTTTTTCCAGGCGCCGCAAATCTTTCGCTCGGAGATTTCAGGTTCTGGGTTGTCCTTCTCACATATCTTACCGGTTATATCATAGCAGGTCATGACATTGTCCTGAAGGCAATAAGGGGCATCATGAAGAGGGATTTCTTCGGAGAGAACACTCTCATGACCATCGCGACCCTCGGCGCCTTTGCCATCAGAGAATTTCCGGAGGCCGTCGGGGTGATGCTCTTCTTTAAGGTTGGAGAGTATCTTGAAGACCGGGCCCTGAACCATTCAAGGAGTTCCATAAAGGGGCTGCTCAAGATCAGGCCTGACTATGCGAATCTCAAGAGAAACGGAGAGACGGTCCGGGTGAGCCCTGAAGAGGTGCAGATCGATGAAATGATCATGATAAGGCCTGGGGAAAAGGTTCCTCTCGACGGTGTTATAGAGGAGGGACAAACGAGTGTTGACACCTCTGCACTGACAGGGGAATCGATGCCCAAGTCTTTGAATCCAGGCGACAGCATCCTTTCCGGAATGATAAACAAGAGCGGGGTGATAACGGTCAGGGTCACGAAATCTTTTGGGGAGTCAACGGTCAACAAGATCCTTGACCTTGTAGAAAATGCGTCTGCACAGAAGGCACCGACCGAGAAGTTCATCACCAAATTTTCAAGGGTATATACACCTGCTGTGGTGACTGGCGCCTTCGCAATGGCGGTATTGCCGCCGACTCTGTCTCAGATCCCTGCCCTGACAGATTTCTTTTCCCACCCCGAGACATATTCGGAATGGATCTACCGGGCACTGATATTTCTCGTTATCGCATGTCCATGCGCCCTCGTCATATCCATCCCCGTGGGCTTCTTCGGCGGCATAGGGGCGGCATCCAAGAAAGGAATACTATTTAAAGGCTCAAACTATCTCGAGGCCTTCAGAAATATCCATACTATGGTTTTTGACAAGACTGGCACCCTTACTGAAGGCGAGTTCAAGGTTTCAGAGGTCAATCCCCGGAACGGATTCAGCGAAGAAGAACTTCTCCGGTTTGCCGCAGAGGCAGAGAGCCAGTCCACCCACCCCATTGCAAGATCCGTTGTGGACGCTTACGGCGGAAGAATAGACGAAGATAGAATCAGAAGTTACGAAGAGATATCCTCTCACGGAATAAGGGCGATTATAGACGGCAGGGAGATTCTGGCAGGCAATGACAGGATCCTCCACATGGATGGGTACGACATAAAGCACGATACATGCCATGTCGGGGGCACGGTACTGCATGTCGTTATAGACGGAAATTATGCGGGATATATCATCCTTGCCGACAAATTAAGGCCCGAGGCCCGCAAAACTGTTGATGCCCTAAAGGCCGGTGGGATTAAAAAGATCATAATGCTTACGGGTGACAGCAAGGATGCCGCTGAACCCATCGCCAGAGAGCTTGGGCTGGATTCTTTTCATGCGGGATTACTCCCCCAGGACAAAATAGAGATCGTCAACAGGCTGAAAGAAGAAATCGACAGGAGCAAGCACAAGATAGGTTTTGTGGGGGACGGCATCAACGACGCTCCCGTGCTTACGGCTTCCGATATCGGAATCGCGATGGGTGGACTCGGTTCTGACGCCGCCATAGAGGCCGCCGATGTGGTACTCATGAAGGATAGACTTTCGGGTCTGCTCGACGCTATGCATATATCAAGGAGAACCATAGGAATCGTATTCCAGAACATTACCATGGCCCTAGTGATCAAAGGCTTTTTTATAATATTCGGCGCCCTCGGTATGGCGAGCATGTGGGAGGCGGTTTTTGCGGATGTGGGCGTAGCCATCATGGCCATTTTGAACTCAACAAGGGTGCTCAGGGTATAAGAAAAGCATTTGGGAGCCCGGACCCTCAGCAAAGCCTTACCCGGGAAGGATCGAGTCCTTTCTCCTCCAGCCACTCCCGAACAGCCCGATAAAGAAGGCGATAGTAGTTCAAGGTGCCTCCAAGGCCCCGTCTCCCGAAATAGTAGTTGACCTCGAGAAAGAGGGGAAGAGGATCGGTTTCATCCAGGTCGAATACGATGTCCACTGCGGCCAGATTGATCCCTGTAAAGGAAGAGAACGAGGCGACTTCGGTCCTGCCCTTCTCTTGGAGATCCCTCCTCCATTCCTTATCGATGACCGCCCCCTTGGCCAGGGTCGTGACGGCCTGCTCCCCTCCCCGGGAGCGCTTCCAATAGCTTATAAGCCTCTTTCCCAGGATCACGACCCGAAGCACGTTCCCCTTGGAGGCCACCTGTTTTTGGGTGAGAAACCCGGCTCTTCCGCGCCTCTCCCTCGCGGCCACCTCTTCAAGGGCCTTTTCCAGGGTGTTACGGTCCAGGACCTCAAAAATTCCTGTCCCTTCATGTTCCCCGTCCATCTTGATGAGAAAGGGCAGGGAGTGAGGATAGCGACTCTGTTGAGCCAGGAATCGTTTGAACTCGGCCGAATCAGACCAGCAGGAGGTTTCGGGGTGGGGACATCCCGCTTTTTTGAACAGGAGGCTCTGCCCCACCTTGCCCGGATACAGAAACCTGGCCCCGTAATCGGGAAAGACCTCGGCGGGGGACTCCCTGCAGGCCAGGTAAAGGCTCTTGGAACATCCCTGGGGGAGGATGATGGCAGCGGCCCTCTGGATGAGGTCGTGATCAGAGGGACCGAGTTCCCGGTCTCCCAGCAGGATGTGGTGATCCGCGTCAAAGCAGGGATGAAAGGAAAGGATCATAGGCCTATCCTTGAGCTCAGGGGGTTTTGGGTTTCGTTTGACTTTGAAGGTTTCAGTCACTATATTCCATTCATTCACGGTGGCCAGGGCCTGTCAACCTTAAGTTCTCCGGGATGGGGCCTCCGGGTGCAGGGAGTGATCCTGTGTTTCCCTTTTTTCCGTCTCGGCGCCCATCCTTCGTACGGCAGCCCTGTGCCCCGGACATTCATAGCTGATTATATTCAATCACTGCAACGATGAAAACCTGAAGGGGGAGAAGGGGAGATGCCCATTTTCGAATTTCGATGTGTCCATTGCACTCATATCTTTGAAAAGATCCTCATGGGGTCCGACAAAGAAGCGGATCTTCGTTGCCCCGAGTGCGGGGGAGAAACCCTTGAACGGGTCGTCAGCAAGACCAATTACGTGATGGGATCAGGTCCCGGTGGAAAACAACCAAAAATCACCACCAAGTCCTGTGGAGGCGGAAACACTTGCATGACCCTCGATATCCCGGGTCCTACGAAGTGAAGTTTCCCTTCTTGGCATATCTGGACATCGGGGTGAAGTCACCCTCCATGGGACAGGGAATACAGCGCCCGGGCGGGACTCCCCTTGAATACCAGGAACAAGGATATACGGAAAAGCCACATGGCCTCGGAAAGGAAGAAAAAATCCGACTCCCCGGATCCGGAACTGAGCGAGGAGGAGAAGGCCCACATCAGGGAGGTCTTCTCGGAGCGGATTGTACCCAAACTCAGGCGGCTTCAGGCCCGGACAGGCAATCTCGCATGTGATTTCGCCGGCGAGAAATACGGCCGATGGACGGTCCGCTTCGTATCCCGGGGCACTGATTTCGTGATCACCGACTTTGAATTTGATGAAGATGCCCGGGGGGTGGACCTTGATTTCTGAAAAGACCCGGGCCTCTGCACCGGCAAAAACTCTCCTCCAAAGCAAGGCCCCTCAAAAACCACGTAATAGTGGCGCGATGCCAATACCTGCCCTTTGGGCGCCATCACTATTCTTCAAGAACAGGGATCAACATGGAAGGAAGATTCCAGGGTAGAGAAATCCTCGACCGCCCCAAGTGCCCTTTTTGCGGAATACCCCTTGAAAGACCCAAGGAACTCCCGGCCCGCATGCCGAACGAGATGCCCGTGGGGTCGTGTTCGTGTGGAGCCGTATACGCCTTCGACGTGACGGGACACAATCTCGGAACGGCCATGATCGAGGCCCTGGTCTTCGGCTGCAACGGGGACTGGGATCTGGCCTGGGGCCTTCTCCCGGAGGAGGACTACCGGGA
>JAFDEE010000062.1 GCA_019310525.1 Deltaproteobacteria bacterium
ATCCATACATTGAAGTATTTCGAGGATTAAAATTTGAGCCTGACGCAGCCTGTCACGCAGTAGCCGTGGCGGAGGCGGAAGATTGCGGAAATTGGCCATTTATGGATGGACACTCAATGTCATTAACTTAACCGACCGGCTTATACTGTAGGAAGAATTTTTTTCGCTTGGCTTTGTGCTTACGCGGATATTTTCTTCCCAGTCTGATTGGTTCAATAGTTTTTAGCAAGAGGTCTTGTAATTCAGTGATCAGGTTTTTAATCTGCGCGATGGAGTCATAAAACAGCAAAGCAACCAGTCCTTTACACTTTGAGAGGGCCTGGGTGAAGTTGATTTGATATCGATACTGTTTGCCGGTATCCTCATCCAAATGGTTTTGAATGGGAATTGTTAACATGCGCACCAGGTTTTTGGCGAAGATTGTTGCATGGAAGTCCTGATACACGGACAGGGGGGATTTTCCGGAGAAGTTTTCCACCTCTATTCGACACTTAATAGTTTTGTAGTTTTCTTCAACAGGCCATCTATGGTTATATAGGTTGCTGAACACATGGATAGGATACTGTTGGGTATCAATCAATGAAGTGATCAGAACGACAACATGTCCATTGTTCTCAATGCGGATCAGTCGCAGTTTGAGGGGTGTCAAGTCTAGTCCCATTTGCTTGCACTGGGCCACAGAAGATGCATGAATCGGCAGGTCAATGATTTTTTCAGGCCGACCGGAACGTAAGAACTTGCGAACTACCTTCCATTTGGTGCAGGAAAGTCGAGCGCAAAAGTTGGCATTCATGGACAGTATCAATCTGAAGAGCCACCACGCCGGATATCCTCTGTCGAGCAGAATCAGATCGTTCGGCATCACATTGAGCAAGTGTTGGGCAGCAAGCTCGCGTTCACCGATATCTTTTGGTTTGATGATGGCCTCGATGGTGATCTTATTGAGGACATCAAAAAGTTGAGATACCCTGGCCATGGGAGATGATACTCCCAGGCGACTGTTCCAAACGCCAAAGTGCTGAGCGAGCGTTTCACTTGATGGCAAACGCAAGGTGGAGCCATCAATGGCCAACAACCGAAAGCCCAGCCAGGTACGTGGCTTGAAGTGTTTTTCAAAATAGTTGATAAGATGTTGGTTCAGTTCGATAAAGGCTTCGAACTTCAATTTCATACGAGCTTTGCTTAGAGCTGCCTTGGAGACAATACGCCTAGCCACATCAAAGCGGCAAACGGTTTTGAAGAACTTGTCCAGCTCATCCTGATATGAGCCTTTGACAAAATTGATCAGAAAAACAATCAGTACGTGAAAGGGGAGTTTCCTCTGGCGTGTAAAATCATTTTGATGTTGACGGTGGCGGCAGATAAATGAGGGAGAAATGATGATTCGTTTAATGAATTCAATTGCATCGGCACATATATTGAAAATCAGGTTTCGTGCCAACATGAACAACATCATCGTGATTTTTCGGCATGGTATGCTCCTTTCGTGTATGTATTGATTACTTCTTTTTATTGAAAGCGAGTATACCATGCCACCCTCTAAAAAGAAAGGATATTCTTAATATATCTGAATGGTTATGCCCTTTTGCTACCACTTAAGTTAATGACATTGGATGGGCACTAGTAAATGAGCATTTTGAGCCTCATTTTAACCCGAGCATCTGCAAGCGTAGTAGTTTTTCAGCGGCCTGCGAGGGAAGGGAATGCAGGGACAGCTCCCGTTGAACGAATTTTCGGATTTACCCGGCGGTCGGATCCTTGTCTTTGAGATGTGCTTCTATTCAGTACCCTGATGGGAGGAAAACAATGGAAAAGAGAAAACTGGCGATTCATGATTTTGTGAAGATGAAGGAGGAGGGGAGAAAGATCACCTGGATTACTTCCTATGATTTCCCTACCGCGCAGTTTGCAGAAGCCGCCGGAATGGACATGATCCTGGTGGGTGATTCCCTGGGGATGTGCGTGTATGGCTATGAAGGGACGGTTCCCGTCACCATGGACCAATGCATCGTGCATTGCGAGGCGGTGAGGAGGGGCGCTCCCAACACCTTCGTGGTAGGTGATATGCCTCTGGGCAGTTACCAGGTCTCGGATGAAGAGGCCGCCAGGAACGCCATACGATTCCTCAAGGAGGCCGGGGTGGACGCCATCAAGCTGGAGGGCGGAAAGCGGGTGCTCTCCAGAATCCGGGCGATCTTGGACGCCGGGATCGTCGTTATCGGGCATATCGGCCTCACACCACAGAGTTCGGGGCAGATGGGGGGACACAAGGCCCAGGGAAGAACCGCGGAATCGGCGAGGCTCGTCATCGAGGACGCTCTGGCCATAGAGGAAGCGGGAGCCCAGATGCTCCTCATAGAGGCGGTACCGCCTGAGGTGTCGGGATTTATCACCCGAAGGCTCAAGATCCCGGTCCTGTCCATCGGCGCGGGCGCCGAATGCGACGGCCAGCTCCTGATCGTGTCCGACCTGATCGGGCAATTCACCGCCTTTACACCCAAATTCGTCAGACGATACGCCAACGTGGCGGAAGTCGTCACGAACGCCCTGAAGGAATACGCCCGTGATGTGAGATCCGGGGCGTTCCCGACGGATGATCATTGTTATCACATGATCAAAGGGGAGAAAGAGAAGTTCTACGAACTTATCCGGGAGTACGAATAGTTGGATTGGAGGGAGGCCCCATGTCAGGTTTGAGAGATAGGCTGAGGATTTCAGCCGATCGATTGGAAGAAATCAATGAGTTTTTACTGGATCCGGACAACCCATTGATAAATGAATTCCTGAAGATAGTGGAAAAATACGGCGGTCCGGAAGAGATCAACCGCAAGGCGAAGGAAGCACGCAACCTGGACAACCTGAAGGGGAGACTGAGAGAGATAAGTTCCCCCTACCTGAAGGACCTCGAGTGGCTGGAAGAACAGCGGGAGAAGAAGTCTTTCGTCTCCATGGAGGACTATCGAAGGCGGATCCTGGGGGATAGGGCGGACGGGTGGAGAGTTCAAGGAGATACGGCCGTCACCCTTGAAATATCGGCCCTCCAGTTTTTCCCTTGGCTCATTTCCGAGGCCAGGTGCGCCATTGAAAAACGACAACTCATGCCCGGCAGATATATCCGTGTGCGAAACATGAAGGAGCAAGAGAGGGACCAGGGGGATATACTGGCGGTGGCGGCGGCCATGCAGATCGTGGGGGCCACCTATGTGGAGACCCTGGATACCAGGGGAACCGACGGATCCAACGTTCATCTGGGTGGACCGGAGACGATAACCGGGTATTTCGGCGGTGTGGGAGAGCCCAACGACTACCCCCTGAAATGGGTGGAGGAGTACCTCTATTATTATACGGAGTACGGCATTCGCCAGGTCCTCAATGTGAATGCGGGGACGATACTCCTGGCCTTCCTGCTCCACAAGCTGGGGATCGACAACGAGTTCAAGATATCGGTCTATACAGGACACGACAATCCTTTCGCCGTTCTTTGGACCCTGGCGGGCGCCAGGCTGTTTTCCCGTCAGGATGGGACCACCAGCCTCATCGGGTTGAATTTCTCCAACTCCGTTAACAACGACACGATCCTGGCAAGCCACCGTATCCGCAAAGCCATGGGTTTTGAAGAGACGGTACGTTTTGAACACCACATCACCGAGACCTGGAAATCCATTGTGGTTCAACCTTACAACCGGCGTGACGAACTGGTGGAGATCGCCAAGAAGGTGCCCAATATATCGGCCAAGCACGAGGGGGGCGATGAGCACGTGGAAAAGACACGCGAACACCCGACGGATATCCTGGAGTATTTCCTGGCAAAGGAGGAGATCCTTGAAAAGGGTCTGATGGAAGCCCTGGAACGGAACTACCTGGACAAGCACGAGGCCGTTAACGCCACCGCCGATGCCCTCACCAGGGCCGGTATCGACGTTGTCTGCGCCTGGAATCTTCATCGCTGAGAAGGTGAAAGGCAAAAATCCCCTGATGGCCTGCGGCCGTAAAAGGGCTGCTCCCGGAGACCCCGAGAGGGCACTCAGGCCGCGTACCCGCGGGATATGGCCGGTTTCCCCTGACTTTTCTTCCATGGAGGTCTTCATGCCCCGTCCCATAGAGCTGTTATACTCCAGGACCACCGCGTCCATGAAACACTCCTTTATTCGGGAGATCCTGAAGGTGACCAAGGGTGTCCCCGGTATGATTTCCTTCGCCGGGGGCCTTCCGAGTCCGGATGCCTTTCCGAAAAAGCTTCTTGCCGATCTCTTCTTCAAAGTCCTTCGCGAGGAAGGCGATGAAGTCCTTCAGTACGGCGCCAGCGACGGTGACATGGTCTTCAAGGAAATCATCAAGGATTTCGAGGAGGTCCCCTATCTTTCAAACAGCGAGATCATGATCACCGTGGGGTCCACGAACGGCATTTACTACTTTACGAGGACCCTTGTGGACCCGGGGGATTACGTCATCTGCGAGGCACCCGGGTTCCCCGGCTCCCTTGCGGCCATGGAGGCATGCGGAGCGCGAATGATCGGTGTCGAGATGGATGAGTTCGGCATGATCCCTGAACAACTGGAAATGACCCTCAAGGGGCTCTTTGATGGGGGTAGATCCGTCAAGTTCATCTATGTGATCCCCGAATTTCAGAATCCGACGGGTAAAACCATGGATCTCCAACGCCGCCGAAGGATCATCGAGATTGCAATGGAATTCGACCTGCCTATTCTCGAGGATCAGCCCTATAGGGAGCTCCGTTACAGCGGCGAGAGAATCATCACTCTCTGGGAACTGGCCAGGACGGAGTTCGATGACCCCAAACGGGTCACCATTGCCAAATCCTTCTCCAAGATCCTGGGCCCCGGGTTGAGGCTGGGATTTGCGGCGGGCCCACCAGAGATACTCGGCCCCATGGTCAAGTGGGCCCAGAAAAGTACCGTAAGTCCCGATTGCGTAACTCAACGGGTAACCGCGCGATTTATTGAAAGGGGCCTGATGCGGGAGCACATCAGGAAAATAATCGACCTCTACCGTCCCCGCAGAGACGCCATGCTGGAAGCCCTTGATGCCCACATGCCGCCGGATGCACGATGGACCGTTCCGGAGGGAGGGATGTTTATATGGGTGAGCCTTGATCAAGGATTGAATACCGACAGGCTCTTCGACAGGGCGCTCGAGCACCAGGTGGCCTTCATTCCCGGGAGCAAGTTCTACCCGGAGGGAATCGTGAAGTCCAATGAGCTGCGACTGAATTTTTCCTATACTGACGTGGACTTGATTCACGAGGGAATCAAGCGGTTGGGGAATCTGCTCTGTTGAACCTTCCGCCCTGGGTTGTAACATCCCGCTGGCTTTCAGAACGCCTCCCATTTTGTTATAATCACTCCCGTGTCAGAGAATTTTTCAACGAATCCTGGCAGAGGCAAGGAACGGATAAGGGCGTTTCCTCTGGGGATTGACGTGCGGCGGGATTTTTTCTTGAAAGGCGGGAGAGAATCGGGGAGGGAAACCGGGGGGTATGTCCCGGACGGGACGGTCCAACCGGGCGAGAGGAAGCCTCCTTCGCCCACAAAGGCATCGCGGGCCAAGTGGGTCCTTTTCATTTCGGCGATCTTCTACCTTCTCCTTGCCAGTTATTACGGATCCATCCTGGCCTTCATGGGGCGGTACCTGATCGTATCCCATCCCCTCCGTAAGGCCGATCTGGTTGTATGCCTTTCCGGTCGAAACATCGAGAGGGGGCTGGCGTCGGCCGATGTTTACAAGGCCGGATATGCGGCCAAGGTATTCATGGCGCGCGAGATGCCTCCCGACGGGTATTCCATTCTGAGGGAGCGGGGAATTACCTACCCGGAAACAGTGGACCTTTTGAAAAGGATGCTCGTGGCCCTGGGCATCCCGGACTCCGCCCTGATAGTCTCTGAGAACCCCGTCAAGGGGACCTTTGAGGAGGCCATGGTCGTAAGGAGGTACGTGAGGCGGCACGGATTGCATTCCTTGATTCTCGTCACCTCTCCTACCCATGCCCGGCGGGCCTGGCTGACCTTCAGGAGGGTATTCAAGGAGGATTCCGTCTGGATCGGGGTCCATCCTACTCCCTATTCCCGTTTCAATCCTCAGGACTGGTGGACCCAGAGAAGATACCTGAAGGAAGTGACCCTGGAGTATCAGAAATTGCTCTACTACTTGTTGATGAATCGGTTGTGAGGGAAGGAAGAGAGATATTCAGCTCCGGGAGCCGATCCGCTCACTTTGTTGACATGACGTAAACGCCGTCCCAATCCGTTCCAGGCGGGTGGGCCTTGAGTCTCAGGCAGCGTTTCACGTAGATTCGGGCTGCGCGCAGTTCTCCGTCCATCTCCACGATCCTTTGAAAGATACGCCGCGCTTCGTCCCAGCGCTGCTGCCGGTAGAAATCCAGCCCTTTGTGAAAGAGGGCCACTACTTCCTTTTTGCTTTCGTCCATGTCCATCGGCCCCAGCAATTGGTAGATCCGAACCGGCTTCTGCTTCCCCTTGACCCGAACACTGTCCAATTCCATGCAGGTGAAATCGTCCCTCACCCTCTCGTAGGTGAACTCGCTGATCAATATGCGGGTCCCGTACCGCTTGTTGGCTCCTTCGAGGCGCGATCCGAGATTGACTGCATCTCCCATGACTGTATAGTCGAAGCGCTGTTCGGATCCCATGTTGCCGACCATCATCATCCCCGAGTTGATACCGATCCCGATCTCAAGCGGCCTTTTCCCCTCCTCGACCCATTTCTCGTTGAGTCCTTTAAGGGCCTGCACCATGTCCAAGGCGGTGGTGCAGGCCCTGTGGGCATGATCGGCTTGATCCAGGGGGGCGCCGAACACGGCCATGATGGCATCTCCTATGTATTTGTCCAAGGTCCCCTCATATTTGAAAACGATATCGGTCATCACGGTGAGATATTCATTCAGGAGGCGCACCAACTCTTCCGGAGACAGGCCCTCGGAGATCGTCGTGAATCCCCTGATATCTGAAAAAAGAACGGAGAGATTTTTCTTCTCTCCCCCCAGCTTAAGTTTTCCGGGGGTTTTCAACATTTCATTCGCAACGGCCCCGGAGACATAGTAACTGAAGGCGTTTTTGACCTTCTTCCTCTCCCGTTCCTCCGTGAAGTAGTAAAACAGAGTAAGGGACGTGTAAACCAGAAGCACAGTGAGGAGCGGATAGACCAGATTGACCCAGTACCCGTGGTGGATGAAAAGCCACCTGCCGATGAGGATATGGACAAGGAAGAGCCCCATGGCGTAAAGGAATCCCCTTATCGCGCTGAGCCGCGGGAGGCCCAATCCGGTCAAGAGCCCCAGGATGACGATGGCCAGCAGATCGTGGGTGACGGCCCATCGGGGCTTTCGCAGGAAATCCTTTTTGAGAATGTTGTCCATGACCGTAGCATGGATCTCAAGACCGGTGAACCCTGGTCCGAAAGGGGTGTTTCTCGTATCAAAGGTCCCCTTGGCCGTGGATCCCACCAGCACGATCTTGTTGGTGAAGGTCCCCTTGGAAAACTTTTTTTGAAGGATATCCGCCGCGGAATAATGGGGAAAGGTCTTGGGAGGCCCCAGATAATTTATGAGAAACTGGCCGCTCTCCTCGGTGGGGATGAAAGTCCTTCCCATTTGAATGCCGTCGATGCCGTAGTCGTTGATTCGGACCATGAGCTGGGGCTTGTCCAGGTACTGCCAAAGGGCCTGGAGGGAAAGGGGCATGTATAGGCCCTCCCCGCACTTTACGACCAGGGGGAACCATCGGATCACCCCGTCCGGATCCGGAATGACACTGATGCAGCCGGTGCCGTCCGCGGCCCGGCTCAGGATCGGAAGGGGGCTTTCTGGGGCATAGGCATTCAGGAAGATCTCTTCCGGCAGGGCTCCCAGGCCGGTTTTTTTTATCAGGGGATATTTGGACGAGGCGATGGCCCTGAGACTTTCCTCAAGACCTTTTCCCGGCAGTGGATGATCGGGGTCGTCTTGTTCCATGTGAAAAAAGTAGCCCAGGATCACCTTGGAGGCGGATCCTTCGAGGCTTCTGGCCAGAAAGAGATCGTTGTCAGCTTTGATGCCGTTCCTGCGAATATAGGCATCGAGGCGGGGATCCCGAATTCCGAGGGAGCGGATTTCCCGGTTCAGGTCCTTGATGAGAGAGAGAACCTGAGAATCTTCCGGTTCGGAGAGGACCAGGTCCAGGGCGATGACCTTGGCTCCATCCCTGGAGATGAGGTCGACGAGTTCTGCGATCCGGTTCCTGGGCCAGGGCCACCGCCCTACCAGATCCAGGCTCTTCTCATCAATGGCCGCCAAGACGATTTCTTCCGAGGGTTTCTTGACACCTTTAGAAAGAAACCGTAAATCATAGGCCTTCCATTCCAGGAGATCCAGGAGGGAAACGCCCGCGAGGAAGATCACCAGGACCAGGAGAATGAGGCCCGTCGTGATGGAGATCGGATTCAAAGAGAAAAGGGTTTTAAAAATTTTCTTCATGGCTGACGGGAACGCTGGATACTCGGGTCTATTATGGATCCCATTTTTTACTATCGGGTTGGAAACAGGGAAGCATTAGAGATTAGGGGCCATCTCCGGAAATATCGATTTGAAGGGTTTGAGGCACGTGATAAAACGGATGCGAGTGATATCGAGAAAGGGATGAGGGCTTCTGGTTTTAGGTTGACAGGGGCCAGGCTGGTTGTTAGTTTGGTTTTATTAAGAAAAATGATTGGTTACGGAGGCCCTGCAGGATAGGGGGGCCTTTTTGACTCCCTGGGCAGTGTTATCTCTGATCTTACGAGGAGCTCGCCCGGGGGGTGCCCTCTTATGCCGCTTCATCCGACAATCCGAAGCGCGCATGTGTGGATCCCTCATCCGGGCTTTACTCCCCGCCGCTGAGAAGGGAATGGGGGCCTTGATCGGGAATGAAATTCGTTCTGACCATAGCCGGTTCCGATTCCTGCGGGGGAGCCGGAATGCAGGCCGACATCAAGACCATTACCAGCCTGGGTGCCCATGCCCTGAGCGTCCTGACGGCCCTCACCGCACAGAACTCTATGGGTATTGCAGAGTGCTTGGAAGTTCCGGCACAATTTGTTCGAAGGCAGTTTGAGTCAATCCTGGAGGACGTCACGCCGGATGCCGTAAAGATCGGAATGTTGGGGACCGGGGAAAACGTAAGGGAGATCGCCGGATTGATCGGGGAGGGCGGAATCGGCCCCATTGTGCTGGATCCTGTTCTGAAGGCCTCGACTGGTTCCCATCTATTGGATCCGGAAGCCGTTTCCGAACTGAAGGAGGTGCTCTTTCCCCTGGTATCGGTCGTGACCCCCAACCTGGAAGAGGCTGAGGCGTTGACAGGCCTGAGGATCGGCGCCCTGGAGGAAATGGAAGAGGCCGCAAGACTCATCAAGCGTCGGGGGCCGGACGTGGTGATCAAAGGGGGGCACCTGGAAGGGGATCCCGTGGATCTTGTATTGGCCGGGCGAGAAATCCACGTTTTAAGAGGCGAAAGATTGAAGTCGAAGCACACCCACGGTACGGGGTGCGTCTTTTCTTCCTCATTGACGGTTTTCCTTGCTGAGGGAGAAAAGCTTCCCCAGGCGGCACGCCGCGCCAAGGCCTTCACGAGGAAGGCTATCGAGGGAGGGTATTCCTGCGGGAGGGGCAGCGGGCCCGTAAATCCGGGAATCGTTGAATGAGATACCCTGCAGGCTCCAAAAAAGGCACCCTGCTTGGACACCTGAGCAAGGGGTGGGGCATGTGTGGTGGTGAACCTGCACCGGGGTGGGGTTTGAGAAGGATGACAGTAAGCGTTTCAGAAGTGGCAGAGTTAGGAATTCCGCCGAAGGGCGGCTTTTTTGGCGGAGCCCGGCAAGGGCCGCCGATACTTGATTTGGAAGGAACAAGGAACCATGACACAGATGTCAAAGGCTAGGGCCGGCATCATCACACCTGAGATGGAGGCGGTAGCCGCCCGGGAACAGGTGGATGTGCAGTGGCTCAGGGACAAAATTGCTGAAGGTAAAGTCGTCATTCCCGCCAATGTCAATCATTCGGGCTTGGAGCCCTGCGGTATAGGGGAAGGATTGACGATCAAGGTGAACGCGAATATCGGCACTTCATCCGATAGGGCCGATCTCCAGGAGGAACTGGAGAAGTTGGAGGCCGCCGAAGAGGCCGGAGCGGACTCAGTGATGGACCTTTCGACAGGTGGGGATATCGGCTTTTTCAGAAAAAATATCCTTGCCCGTACCTCGAAACCCCTTGGAACGGTGCCGATCTACCAGGCCGTGGTGGACACGGTGAACGAGCGGGGAGGGCTCATCCATCTCACCGTGGACAAGATCTTCGAGGTCATAGAGGAGCAGGCCGCCGACGGGGTGGACTTCATGACGGTGCATTGCGGGGTGACCCGGGCCGCCTTGGAAATGCTAAGGGACCAAGGGAGGATCACGGGAATCGTAAGTCGCGGCGGCGCGTTTCTGACAACCTGGATGCTCCACCACGACAAGGAAAACCCCCTGTATGAGAATTTCGACAGGTTACTGGAAATCGCGGTGAAGTATGATGTCACCTTGAGCCTCGGGGACGGTCTGAGGCCGGGGTGTTTGGCAGATGCAACGGACAGGGCCCAAATCCATGAACTGATGACCCTCGGACAACTGACCCGTTGGGCTTGGGAAAAGGACGTCCAGGTCATGATCGAAGGTCCGGGACATGTCCCCTTGAATCAGATCCGGGCCAACATCCTTTTGCAGAAACAGCTTTGCCACGGGGCGCCTTTTTACGTGCTCGGGCCCTTGGTCACCGATATCGCGGCCGGTTACGATCACGTGGCCTGCGCCATCGGGGGGGCTGTCGCTGGAGAGGCCGGAGCGGACTTCCTCTGTTACGTCACCCCGACGGAGCATCTCTGCCTGCCAAGACCCGAGGACGTGAGGGAGGGGGTAATCGTTACTCGGATCGCTGCCCATGCCGCCGATATCGCGCGCGGAAATGCGATGGCCCTTGAACGGGACAGGGAGATGTCTGTGGCAAGGGGCAAGCTGGACTGGGAGAAGCAATTGGAGTTCGTGATCGATCCGAAAAAGGCCAGGAAGCTCAGAGAAGAAAACCCTCCGGGCGAGGACGATGTGTGTACCATGTGCGGGAAGTTCTGCGCCATAAAGACGGTGAAGGATTATTTGCGGAAATGAAAATCTTCACTTGCCGATGCAGAAGCGGCTGAAAATTCTATCCAGGATCTCCTCCGGGGCCGTTTCCCCTATAATGGCTCCGAGTGCTTCCATGCCCCCCTGGATTTCCACGGCGACCAGGTCCAGGGGGAGGCCTTCCTTGAGGACCTTTATCGCCCTCTTGAAATAAACCGAAGCCTCTTCCAAAGCATTTTTTTGCCTCAGGTTGGGAGCGATGGGGGAGGTGGAGGTATCCGTCTCACCGCTCAGAACCCGGTCCCGGACTGCCTTTTGAAGCTGATTGATCCCGTGTCCGGTCAGGGCCGATACTTTGACCAAAGGCACGTCTTCGACCAGATCCAGCACCTTTTTTTCTTCGATCCTCGGGGGAAGATCAATCTTGTTCAGGATGACCAGGCTCTTCTTTTTGTCGGCTCTTGCCAGGATATCCAGGTCTTCCGGGGCCAGGGGACGGCTCCGATCCAGGACGATGAGAGAGAGATCGGCCTCGGCGAGTTTTCTCTCAGCCATACGGATCCCCAGTCTCTCTACTTCTCCCTGGACCTTCCTGAACCCGGCCGTATCCATCAGCCGCAAGGGAATGCCGTCGATATAGAGTGTGGACTCGATGATGTCTCTCGTGGTTCCCGGTATGGGGGTGACAATGGCCTTTTCCTCGTTCAGGAGGCGGTTGAGAAGGCTGGATTTCCCCACGTTGACCCGCCCGACGAGAACGGTGCGCAGTCCCTCCATCCATACTTTCCGCTGCTGGTGGGCGGTCATGATCTCCTCCATCGGGTGGAGAATATCCCATTCCATCTTGCGGGCTGTTTCCTCCCGGTCAAGGAGGGCATCCTCTTCCTCCGGGAAGTCGACGGCCACCTCGATGCGGGCGAGGATGTCTATGAGGATCCGACGGAAGGCGGAGATTTTTTCTCCCAAGCGGCCGGCGATCTGCTGGGATGCCAACTGCAATCCCCGTTGAGACCGGGAATGGATCAGATCCACGACCGCCTCGGCCTGGGTGAGATCGATCCTTCCGTTCATGAAGGCACGAAAGGTGAATTCTCCGGGGTCCGCGGGTCTCGCCCCCTCCTGGAGCACGATCTCGAGAATCCTGGAGAGCAACAGGAAGCCGCTGTGGGAATTGATTTCCACGACATCTTCCCGCGTGTAGGAGCGGGGGGCCTTCATGTAGCTCAGCAGGACTTCATCGATCATGGCCCCGGACCGGGGGTCCACCAGCGAACCCAGGTAAAGGCGGTGGCTTTTGAGGTGTTGGGTTTTTTTCCTGGGAATGAAGATGCGCTTGGCGATTTCCAAGGCGCGGGGGCCACTGAGGCGGATGATGCCGATACCCGCCTGTCCGATGGGAGTGGCCACGGCGGCGATCGTATCATCCAGGGGTTTTCCGTTCATGGGCCCTCACGGGTCGAATGCGCTACTTCTTGGGTATGATGACCACCTTTTTCATCAGGCCTTCCCCCCGACTCCTCGTATCCAGTTGGGGGTCATCCTTCAAGGCAAGATGAACGATTCGCCGGTCGCGGGGGTTCATGGGATTGGTGGTTATGGGTTTTCTCAGCCTCTTGGCCTTTTCTCCCATCTTGTGGGCCATCTGGACGAGGGATTCTTCTCTCCTTTTCCGATAGTTCTCGGAATCGACGACCACGTTGATCTTTTTGTCCAGGGCCTTGTTCACGATCTTGTTGACGATAAATTGGAGAGCGTCGAGGGTTTTCCCTTTCCGACCGATCAAAAGACCGGATCGATCCCCTTCGATGTTGAGGTTGATCTTTCCGTCGCTCTGGGAGGCACGGATGGTCGCGTCTACCGGAATCAAGTTCAGGATTTTTTCCAGGGTTTCCTGTGCCACGGACAGGGTTCGATCGGTCTCATCAGGGATTGCCTTTTCACCTTGAGCTTGCGGTTCCCCCAGAGCATCCTGTAGATTATCGATTATCTCTTCCTGATCAACCGGTTCTGTTTCTTCTTCAGTGATTTCCTTGAAGGTCACTCTGATTTTTGCCTTCTTGCCGCCGACTAGTCCGAAAATTCCTGCGGACCCCGGCTCAATGATATCGATATCGAGTTCTTCAACGGGCAGATTCAACTCGCGGGAAGCATTCTGGATGGCCTCTTCCGTTGTTTTACCTTCGAATTCGTAGGTTCCCATATTTTTCCTCCAATAATTATGACGAACTTTTCATGATGCGGTACTGCTGGCCGATCGACAGGATGTTATTGGTTAGCCAATACAGTACCAAACCGGAAGGAAAATTGATGAACATGACGGTGAAAACGAGGGGCAAAAACATCATGAGTTTCGCCTGGGCGGGATCTCCCGGTGTTGGTGTCATTTTTTGCTGGATGAGCATTGATGCCCCCATCAACAGTGTGAGCACGGGAATACCGTAAGGGGGAGCCATCAAGGGGATCTTGAAGGGGAAGTGGAAAAGCCTGTCAGGCGCGGACAAGTCATTGATCCAAAGGACAAAGGGTGCGTGGCGCAATTCGATGGCGTTCCCAAGGATTCTGAAAAGGGCGAAAAAGACTGGGATCTGGATGAGCATCGGGAGACACCCTCCCAGTGGATTGACCTTGTATGTCTTGTAAAGGGACATCAATTCCTTGTTGAGCTGTTCCTTGTTGTTCTTGTATTTTTCCCTCAATCTGGCCATGTGGGGCTGCAATTTCTGCATCTCCTTCATGGACTTGTAACTCTTGTGGGTCAAGGGCCAGAAGAGAATCTTGATGAGCACCGTGAGGATGATGATCGCCACCCCGTAATTTCCAACGTATTTATAAAAGAAACGGAGGGTATAGAGAAGGGGCTTGGCGATCCAGTCGAACCAGCCGAAGTTGATGGCACGATCCAGATCTTTTCCAAGGGACTTTAGTATGGTCAGGTCACGGGGACCTAAATAGAGGGTGAAGCGGGCTGTAAAGACCCCGCCGGGGGGGATCGAGAAGGGTGAAGACGCATAGGTTCCCACAACGGCGCCTGAAGGCGTAAGTCGTCCTCGGGCTTGGGCCTTTTCGCGGATTTCTGGGATGAGGGCCGTCATGAAGTGGTGATCCTCGTATGCCATCCAGTCGATCCTGCCGGAGAAGGACTTCTCATCCTTCATCTTCTTGGGGGGGACCTCCTTCAGTTTTTCATCCAGAAGAAGGGCCAGGCCTGAGAAGGAAGAATATCCTCCACTTTTTTCCGGCGGAAGGTTTTGGATGGATCCTGACACTTTCCCGTCCAGGGATCGGTTAGTGCTGTTTTTGAAGACCAGATTCAGGTCGATGGGATACTTGTCCGGATGGATGCGGAAGGTCTGGGTCAGGATAAGCCCTTCTGCAGTGACCGCACGGAAGATGAGATCCTGGGGCGAGGATCCCTCCTTCAGAATGATAGATTCCTGGTCCGTCTGGTAGATGATCCGTTGCGGATTCCTGGCTGTGATAGGTTGAAATGCCATTTCAACCAATCCACCTGAACTGTTCTTAAGATGCACCAGTTCGACGGGCGGAGAACCCTTGGCCGTGGATTGGCGGTAGCGTTTGAGCTTAAAGCTGGTGATCGTGGGGCCGGCCGTTGAAAATTCCGCCCGGTAAAGGGGGGTATCGACAATGACTTTCTTGGCCTCGGCGTTTTCAGCAAGAGGGGCTATAAGTCGATCTCCTTCCCCTTGCAAGGCCTTTGTATTATCGGATTGCCCCAGAGATGAGTTTTCTCGGGAAGGCGCAGCGGCCGTTTTCAAGTCGGTTTTCGCCTTTTCCTCCCCCTCGCGGGATGTTCGAGGGGGGGGTTGGAAAAGGGTAGACCAAAAGATCAAGACAAGAAAAGACAGGACAAAGGCGATAATCGTTCTTTTTTCCATTTAGCAAAACCTTAACCGTGAGAGAAGGATCGCACACCTTCTCTTCCCTGTGATGTGAGGTCAAGGAGGGAGATCGGACTAACGCAAAGGATCATATCCTCCCGGATGAAAAGGATGGCATTTCAAGAGCCTGAGCAATGATAAACCAAAGCCCTTAAAAAGACCATACTTTTCAAAAGCCTGGCGGGCATAGGTCGAGCATGAGGGATAAAAGCGGCATGAAGGGAGGAAAAAAGGGGATATCCATTTCTGGTAAATCCATATAAATCCAATGGGGACGAATCTAAGATTGGACCCCATCCTTTTTAAGCAGGATATGTTCACCCAGTTCCTCTTTTACATCCCAATAGGTAAGGTCCCCGGCTCCTCTCTTCGCGATGAAAAGGAAGTCGTGACCCGGAGGTAAGTCGCCCTTGTGAAGCCTGAAAAATTCCCTGAGGAGGCGCTTGATCCTGTTTCTCTTGACCGCATTCCCTGTCTTTTTACTTACAGTAATCCCTAATCTCGATATGCCCAGCCCGTTTTTCATGAATATAACAGTAAAATGCTCAGTTTGAAATCGTTTTCCCGCTCGATTTAGATTGACAAAATCCCTGCGATTCAATAATCTCTCATTCTTTGAAAATGAGAATGAATTCATGAAAGTATCAGGACTGGTTGTAGGAATCGGAACGGGTGTCAAACGGTCAGCCGTTTTCGTCCCTTGGCTCTCCTTCGCTTGAGAACCTTAATGCCCCCGCTGGACCGCATTCGCGCTCGGAAACCATGTGCTCTTGCCCTTTTTAAATTGCTTGGCTGATATGTCCTTTTCATGTGCTATAATACCCGTGATTGAATTGAAATTGGAATAAACTTTCTTTTAATCAGAATATGGTTTCATTGTCAAGCGTGTAGTAATAAAATGGGGTCATCACAACCCGGTAGGACCTTCCTTCCGGTGCCATGTGTGATTCCTCCCGGGCTCATTCGTTTATTGTATTAATCTAAAAGCGCGGATCGACCCTGGGGAAAGGGTCGGTTATTTAGTGTTCATCCATAAATGAGAAAATTTGTGCAAGGTCAAGGAAGGCGAAAATTTTAACCGCAGGAATACATTGAAGTATTTCGAGGATTAAAATTTGAGCCTGACGCAGAGATTGCGGAA